>NZ_JABMCW010000259.1:0-7980 GCF_013179705.1 Pseudomonas sp. CM25
GCTGCTGATCAGCGCCAGCTACCTGGGCGCCTGCATGGGCCTGGTGGAGCGCGCGGTCGACGAGCGCCGCTGGAGCGACCAGCAGCGTGTGCAGCTGGCCTGCCAACTGCAACTGTGCCTGAGCGCCCTGGAAGGCCTGGCGCAGGAAGTGGAGCAGCTGCAAGGCGACGCCGATGACCTGCTGGCGCGCCTGCTGCTGACCCGCTACGGCATCGAGCAACAACTGGCCAGCGCCTCCGACCTGGCCCACCAGATGCTCGGCGGCCTGGCCTTCATCCGCTCGAACCTGGGCTGCGACTGGCTGGCCAGCACCCGCGGCCTGCAGTTCCACCCACCCGGGCGTTTCAGCATGACCGCCAACCTTGACCGCTACCTGCAAGGCGCCACCTTCAGCATTGCCAATGGAGTCACCCTGTGAAACTGCTCAACAAGATCGTCGTCATCACCGGCGCAGCACGCGGCCTGGGCCTGGAAACCGCACGCAAGCTCAAGCGCCAGGGCGCTACCGTGATCGGCATCGACCAGCTCGAACCGCACACCGCGCTGAATTTCGACGCCTACTACCTGCTCGACCTGTGCGACCGCGAACGCCTGGACGAAGCGGCCACCTCGATTCTGGAGCGCTTCGGCGACATCGATATCCTGGTCAACAATGCCGGGGTGCTGACCCTGGAGCGTGGCGAGACGGGGGTGAACGATGACGTGCGCCGCGCCCTCGAAGTGAACCTGCTGGCCCCTTGGCAGCTGACCTCGCGCTTGCTGCCGGCGCTGCTGCGCAAGCACGGCAAGGTGGTCAACGTATCGTCGCTGTTTGCCCTGGTGAACGCGCCCTATGTGGCCGCCTACGCCACCAGCAAGCGGGCCATGAGCGCTTATTCGGACGTACTGCGCATGCAGTACCCAGGCCAGCTCGACGTGGTCACGGTGTTCCCCGGTTTCATCGACACGGCCATCCACGACCCGGCCGAGCGGGTCGGCCTGTCGGTCAAGCGCCTGGTCAGCTTCAAACGTGGCGAACGGGTGCTGCTGTCGCTGGAGGAAAAGCTTGATGACGCCAGCAATGGCCTGGTCCGCGCCTGCACCCAGGCGGGCCTGCGCAACCGCGGCCTGACCTTCCTCGGCAGCGTGGCCATGTACACCGCCCGTTGGATGCCGAGCCTGGTCGACGCCTTCATCAGCCTGCGCCTGCGCAGCCTGAGCAAGGCCGGTCAGCTGTCGCTCAAGCCCGAACTGATCGACTGAGGCCGGGCCGATGACGCAACTGGCACTGGACAAGCCCACGCTACGCCCGGCGCGCAGCCTGCTGACGCCGTCCGCCCTGGAAACCACCCTGGTGGTCGGCTATGCGTTGCTGCTGTTCGCCGTACCGCTGGCGCTACTGGTGGCGATTGTCGACCAGGCTCCGCAGGCATGGCCGCTGGCTTTGCCGCTGCTGCTGCCGGCGGGCTACGGTCTGTTCCTGATGGGCATCCTGGGCCACGAGGGTTTCCACTTCAACCTCAGCGACAACCGCCTGTTCAGCTGCCTGCTGGCGGTGCTGCTGAGCTCGATGCTGACCGGCTTCTGCGTCACCGGCTACTTCGTCGACCATTGGCAGCACCATCGCCACAACGGCGGCCCCAAGGACCCGGACTGGCGCCTGCTGCGGCGTTATCGTCTGGCCGTCACCCGGCTGCTGGTGTCGCGCCTGCATGCCACCGGGTGGTACCTGGTGCAGACCGTGCGCCTGGCCCTGCCTGGTGCCAAGGTCAGCGGCACGCTGCCTTTGCCGGACACCCAGGTGCGCCTGCTGGCCAGGGCCAACCTCGCCTGCCAACTGTTGTGGCCGGCACTGTGGCTGGCGCTGGCAGCGCAGTGGCCGGTGCTGCTGCCCGCCGTGGCCGGGTGCCTGCTGCTGGCGCTGCTGGTGTCCGCCCTCAACGCCTACCAGGAGCATGCCTTCGAGGCCAGCGTTGCACTGCCGGTGGCCCGCTCGCGCACAGCGTGGCTCAGCACCCTGCTGCACCTGGGCTCGAACTATCACCTGGAGCACCACCTGTACCCGCGGGTGCCGTGCTGGCGCCTGCCACGCCTGCATCGCCAACTGCTCGCCAGCGGTTGGTACGACGGCCGCCAGGCGCTGCTCGAACCGCGTTTCTTCGGCGCCCTGCGCTACTGCAAGGCACGTTTCCCCTATGCCGGCGCCTGGCAAGCAATGCCACCGCCTGGCCGCAGCGGGCAATGACCCGCGCCCGCTGCACACCCCTCACACTCATGGAGCCGAGTATGTCTTTTGACGTAGATGCATTGATTGAAAACGAACGCCGCACCCTGCTGGCACACCCGCTGTTCGCCCGTATCAGCTCGCTGGACGACGTACGCCTGCTGATGGAGAACCACGTCTTTGCGGTGTGGGACTTCATGACCCTGCTCAAGCGCATCCAGCGCGACCTGACCTGCGTGACGCTACCGTGGTTGCCGCCACGCCACATCATTGCCGCGCGGCTGATCAACGAGATCGTCACCGGCGAGGAGACCGACGAGCACCCTGCCGGTGGCTTCATCAGCCACCTGGACCTGTACCTGGCCGCCATGGACGAGATCGGCGCCGACACCGGGCCGTTCCGCCAGTTCCAGGCCCTGCTGCAGGCCGGCGTGCCGCTGGCCCAGGCGTTGACCACCGTCGATATTCCGCTGCCGGCCAAGGTGTTCGTCAGCAAGACCCTCGATGTTGCCCTGCATGGCTCGACCGAGCAGGTGTTGGCGTACTTCTTCTTCGGCCGCGAAGACATCATCCCCGACATGTTCGGCGGCCTGCTGCAGCGCTGGGCCATCGATGAAGCCAGCGTGCCGATGCTCACCTACTACCTCAAACGCCATATCGAGATGGACGGAGACGATCACGGCCCGGCGGCCAAGCGCATCATCGCCGAGATCGTCAGCGAGCCCGCGCAGCAAATGGCCCTGGCCAAAAGCGCTGGCGACGCGCTGGTGGCCCGCACCGTGCTGTGGGACGGCGTGCTCGAGCTGCTGCACCAACGCGCCACCGCTATCGCGCAGGGCAACTGCGTGGCCGCCGCCAGCTGAGTACTGCCCCTTGCCTGCGCCCACCGCGAGCAAGGGGTAATGGCCTACAACGACAAGGACGAGAGCGTGTGACATGGTGAAAGGCAAATACGCCAAGCTGGCGGTATCGGCGCTGGTCATCGCAGGCCTGGCAGCATTGGGCGTGCAACGCTGGCAATACGCACGGCAGTACGTCAGCACCGACAACGCCGAAGTGGAAGGCGTGATCATTCCCATCCGGGCCAGGCTCAGCGGCGTGGTGGTGCAGGTGCCGGTGCACGAGAACACGCGGGTGAAGCAAGGCGACCTGCTGTTCCAGGTGCGTGAGGACGAATACCAGCAACGGGTCGAACAGGCCCGGGCCAACTACCTGGGCGCGCTGGTGACCACCGGGCAAGGCGGCATGCCCGGCCTGATGGACAGCCAGGTCCGCAGTGCGGCGGCACGCAGCCAGGCGGCGCAAGCCACCATCGGGCAACTGGTGGCCAATGTCGAGCAGGCCCGCAGCGACTACCAGCGCACGCAACGCCTGGCCGGGCAAGGGGTGGTCAGCACCCAGGACCTGGAAGCCGCACGGGCGCGCTTCAACGCCCTGAACCACCAGTTGCAGGCAGCCCGCGACAACTCCACCGCCGCCCGCGAAGGCACCCTGGCCAACGAGGCGGCACTGAAAGTGGAGGAGTACCGGATCAAGGCCGCCGAATCGGCACTGGCGCTGGCCCGCATCGAGCTGCAGGACACCCGGCAGGCTTCGCCGCGCGGCGGGGTGATCGTGCACAAGGATGTGCAGCCAGGGCAGTTCGTGGTCGCCGGGCAAAAGCTGCTGAGCCTGGTCAGCACCGAGCACATGTGGGTGGTGGCCAACTTCAAGGAAACCCAGATCGGCCGTGTCCGCGTCGGCCAACCGGCGCGCATCAGCGTCGACGCCTTTCCGGGGCAGCACTTCGAAGGTGTGGTGCACAGCCTGGTGCCGGCCACCGGGGCGCGCTTCTCGCTACTGCCGCAGGAAAACGCCACCGGCAACTTCACCAAGGTGGTGCAGCGCATGCAGGCGCGAATCGAGTTCCGCGAGCTGCCCACGTCCATGCAGCAGGCGCTGGGCCAGGGCATGAGTGTGTTCGTCGAGGTTGATACCCGCGACAGCGGGCAGCCCCTATGAAGTCGCCCTGGCTGGTGGCGGTGACCGTCACCTTGATCTCGATGATGGAATTGCTCGACGTGACCATCGTCAACGTCGCCATTCCCAGCCTGATGGGTAGCCTGGGGGCTTCGGTGGACGAGATCTCCTGGGTCTCGACCGGCTATATCGTCGCCAACGTGGTGATCCTGCCAGCCAGCGGCTGGCTGTCGGCGTGGTTTGGCCGGCGCCGCTATTACCTGGTGTCGTCGGCGCTGTTCGTGCTGGCGTCGCTCGGTTGCGCCATGTCCCAGGAGCTGTGGCAGATGGTGTTGTGGCGGGTGGTGCAGGGTTTGGCCGGCGGCGGCCTGCTGGGCATCTCGCAGGCGATCATCTATGACGTGTTCCCCAAGGAAAAGGTCAGCTCGGGCCTGGCCTTGTACGGGGTCGGGGTAATGATGGGGCCCACCCTCGGCCCTTCGGTGGGCGGCTACCTGATCGACGAGTTCTCCTGGCACTGGATTTTCCTCATCAACCTGCCCATCGGCGCGCTGGCGCTGCTGCTGGCCTGGCTGTGCGTGAACGACTCGCCCAACGAACGGCGCCCGCAAAGCATCGACTACCTGGGTTTCGTACTGCTCGCGGTGGGTGTCGGCAGCTTGCAGATCCTGCTGGAACGGGGCGAGCACTGGGACTGGCTGGAGTCGGACCTGAGCCTGTTGTGCCTGGCCCTGGCACTGCTTGGCCTACTGGGCTTCTGCTACTGGGAACGACGGGTCGCCAACCCCATCGTCAACCTGGCGCTGTTCAACAACCGCGAATTCCTGCTGGGTTCGGTCTGTGCCTTCTGCGTCGGCTTCGGCCTGTACAGCACGCTGTTCATGGTACCGCTGCTGTTGCAGACGCTGCTCGAACAAAGCGCCTATCAGAGCGGCCTGGTGATCTTCCCCGGGGCCTTGGCCAGCGCTGTCAGCACCCTGGTGATCGGCAAGCTGTCGCAGGAAAACCGCATTGATGAGCGTTACTTCATTTGCGTGGGCATCCTGGTCTACGGCTATGCCATGTATCTGCACACCCAGTTCACCCTGCAAAGCAACCCCGACACGTTGTACTGGCCGCTGATCATCCGTGGTTTCGGCCTGGGCATGATCTTCGTGCCACTGACCAACCTGGCCATGCGCCAACTGCCGGCACAGCTGATCTCGGTGGGCTCCGGCGTGCTCAACCTGATGCGCCAGCTGGGTGGCAGCGTCGGTATCGCCATCGCCGCCACCCTGCTCACGCGCTTCTCCTGGGCGCGTTACCGCCAGCTCGCCGAGCATGTCGACGAAAACCGCCTGCTCGCCAGTGGCTGGGACCTGGCCAGCCTTGACCCGCGGCGGCTGTCCACCGACCTGCTCGGCGCCGACCAGGCCAACGCCCTGCTGGCCTTCGTCCAGGCCCGGGAGCAGGCGCAGATGCTCGGTTTCAGCATGCTCTTCGGCCTGCTTGGCGTGGTGATGCTGATCGGCGTGCCCATGGTGCTGCTGATGCGCAACCCCCGCCAACCCAAGCCCTCACTTGCAAAGGAGTCCGTGACGTGTTCGGACAATGCACACCCCTCCGCCTAGCCGTGCTGGTGCTGTCGCTGATCTGCGCCAGCCCCGTTCAGGCCCGCGACCTGTACCAGACCTACCAGCAGGCGCTGGGGCATGACATGGCCTATGCCGCCGCCCAGCAACGCCAGCTGGCGGCTGCGCAAAAGGCCCCGCAAGGGCTGGCCAGCCTGCTGCCGCACCTTTCACTGGAAAGCGGCGCAGCCTGGGTCGACCGCGAACACAGTGGGGCCGCCCGACGCAACCGGGACAACTCCAATGCCTACGCGCTGGTATTGATCCAGCCGCTGCTGCGCTGGCAGAACGTGATTGGCCATGAACAGGGCAAGGCCCTGGCCACAGCCGGCGAGATCGACCTGCTCGCCGCCCGCCAGGACCTGATGCTGCGCGTGGCCGACAGCTACTTCGAACTGCTGCTGGCCGAAGACCAGTTGGCGACCAGCCGCCAACAGGTACACACCCTCGGCCAGCAACTGGACAAGGCGCAGCGTTTTCGTCGCGAGGGCTCGGGCACCGAGAACGAGGTGCAGCGCATCCAGGCCCGCTACGACCTGGCGCAGGCCGAACAGATAGCTGCCGGCAATGCCCTGCGCCTGAATCAACAGGCGTTGGCCCGGCTGACCGGCAGCACGCCGGGCGAGCTGGCCAGGCTGGATGAGCAGGTGGCGTTCAGTGGCCCGCAACCGGCCCGCCTGGATGCCTGGACCGAACAGGCGCGCCAGCACAACCTGAAGGTGCAGGCCGCCGAAGTACGCCAGCTTATCGCCGAACAGGAAGTGCACAAGCAACAGGCCGGCCACTTGCCAACCCTCGACCTGGTGGCCGCACATGGCCGCTTTGCCTCGGTGGGTGGCAGCCTCTACGACGTCACCGTACCCGAGGAGAAATACACCCAGACCGTGGTCGGCGTGCAACTCAGCGTGCCGCTGTATGCCGGTGGCGGCACCCAAAGCCGCACCCGCGAGGCGCGTGCCCTGCAGGGCGCCGCCGAGGACGAACTGGAAGATGCCCGGCGCGAGGCCGACTTCATGGCCCGCCAGGCCTACCTGAACCTGACCGGCGGCATCAGCCAGTACCAGGCGCTGAAACAGGCCTTGCGTTCCAGCCAGAGTGACCTGCGCATTACCACCCATGCCTTCGAGGCCGGTGCGCGGATCAGCAGCGATGTGCTGGATGCCGAACAGCAGGTCACCCGCACCCAGCTGCAACTGGCGCGTCAGCGCTACGCAATCATGCAGGCACAGCTACGGCTGATGGCGGCCAGCGGCAGCCTCGGCGACGACAACCTCAAGGCCCTCAGCGCCCTGCTCACGGCGCGGGTTCAAGGGTAGGCACCTTCACGGTACTGCCCCGCCACCTCGCGCAGCACCTCGCACATCCACTGCCCCGGCAGGCTCTGCGGCAAGGCGGCATTGCGGCAGATGCCCACCGAGCCGCCGGGCTCGCGCACACCCAGGTCGAGCTCGACCAGGTCGCCACGGCGCAGGTCGAGCAGCACCGCATCGCGCGGTGCCACCCACAGCGCATCGCTGCCCAGCAGGTAGCGCCGGCTCAGGGCCAGTGACAGGGTTTCCAGGCGCTGCGCCGGCATCTGGATGGCGCACTGCACGAACAGGCTGTCGGCGTGCTGGCGGATGGTGGTGCCCGCAGGCGGCAGCACCAGCGGGTAGCGGCCTACCTGGGTGCGCTCTACCGGCGAGCTGGCCAAGAGCGGGTGGCCGGGCCGCACCACCAGGCTCATCGATTCGCTGTACAAGTGCTCGAACGACAGGCCCTGGATTTGCGGGCTGTCGGTCATGCGCCCGACCACCAGTTCCAGCTCGCCCAGGCGCAGCTGGCCGAGCAGTTGTGCGCTGACCCCGGTGACCACGCTGATCACCAGCGCTTCATGGCGCTGGTGCAGGCGGCACAGCACCTCGGGCATCAGCAGGCCTTCGACGGTGGAGAGCACGCCAATGCGCACCTGCGACGGCGCCCGCGCTTCACCCCGCAGGCTGCTGACACCGTCGCGCAGGGCTTGCACGCTGGGGCCGGCATAACGCATGAAACGCGTACCGGCGGGGGTCAGTTCCACACCTTGGCGGCTGCGTGAAAACAGTCGCGTTTCCAGCAGCGCTTCGAGCTCCTTGAGGGTTTTCGAGATGGCCGGCTGGCTGATTGCCAGGCTGTCGGCCGCCCTGGCCAGGCTGCCCTGCCGGGCAATCTCCAGGAAGCACAGCAGGT
>NZ_JABMCW010000026.1:0-31832 GCF_013179705.1 Pseudomonas sp. CM25
TGTTGTCCATCCACAGCCCTGGCGGGAAGCGGTCGTTGGAAATGTAACCGCCGGGCTTGTTCAACAAGGTGCCGGCCACGGTCTTCAGGGTTTCGATGGTGGTATAGCCCACTACCATCTGCTGGCCGTTGTGCTCGGCGGCGGACTGGGCGGTCTGCTGCACCGGGAACAGGTTCGGTTCTTCGCTCCAGTACCAGCCCAGGCCGATGCACACCAGCAGGTACAACCCGATCAGGGTACCCAGGGCACGGCTCCAAAGGCCGCCAACGTAGCTACGGGCGGCGGCGCCGCGGCCGTCGACACGCTCACGGGGCTCGGCTTTGGCCTCGCGGTTTTTCCAGTCCAGCATGGCTTTGTCCTTAAATTAGTCACGACGGTTCAGGGGCTTGGACCACAGGCCTACGCAAGGGTGCCACGGCAAGCCCGCATGGCAGCACTATAAAGCAGACACCGCCTTGCGCATAAGCGACCATTCGGTCAGCAACTGAATATTGGTTCTTGTGGCTTTGTTGATGCAGGGCACTCACTCGGCAGGTAAGAGCTGCTAGCATAGAGCCATCATTGCCTCTGCACCTCCAACCTACAAGTAGCCAGGACATGAGCCAAGCAGTCGAGCCGAGCCCGCAGTGCCCCGCCCAACAGCTGATGCGTAGCGGCCTGCGCAAGAACGACCCGCTTGACCAGGTGCTGCTGCCGGCCCTGCCCAAGCCGGTGTACATCCTGCTGCAGGACCATGACCGTGCCCAGCGCTTGGCCCAGCAACTGGAGTTCTTTGGCCTGGTGGTGCAAGCGTTGCCCAGCGCGGCGGCATTGCTTGCCTCGATCGGTGAATACCCGCCTGCGGCGATCATCATGGATGTCGACTTCACCGGCCGCGGCCAGGGCCTGCTGCTCGCCGCCAAGGTTCAGCAGGGCCTGGCGCAGCCTGTTCCGCTGCTGTTCTTCAGCCATCAGGAAACCGATACCCCGACTCGCCTGGCGGCTGTGCGCGCCGGCGGCCAGGACTTCCTCACGGGTACCCTGGAGGCTTCCAGCCTGCTGGAAAAGGTCGAACTGCTGACCAATGCCGCCCCTCATGACCCGCTGCGCGTGCTGATCATCGATGACTCCCGCACCCAGGCCCTGCACACCGAGCGTGTGCTGGCCAGCGCCGGCATGCTCACCCGCAGCCTGACCGACCCGATCGGCACCATGGCAGAGCTTGCTGACTTCCAGCCTGACCTGATCATCCTCGATCTGTACATGCCCGCGTGCACCGGCCCTGAACTGGCCAAGGTCATCCGCCATAGCGATCGTTATGTGAGCGTGCCGATCATCTACCTGTCGGCCGAGGACGATCTGGACAAGCAGCTGGATGCCATGAGCGAAGGTGGCGATGACTTCCTGACCAAGCCGTTTCGCTCACGCCACCTGATCACCACGGTGCGCAACCGCGCCGCACGTGCCCGGCACCTGAAGGCGCGCATGGTGCGCGACAGCCTGACCGGGCTGTACAACCACACGCACATCCTGCAGTTGCTCGAAGACTGCAGCTTCCGCGCCCGCCGCGAGCAACAGCCGTTGAGCTTTGCCATGCTCGACATCGACCACTTCAAGAAGATCAACGACCGCCACGGGCACCCCATGGGCGATCGGGTGATCAAGAGCCTGGCGCTGTTCCTCAAGCAGCGCTTGCGCAAGAGCGATTTCATTGGCCGTTACGGAGGTGAGGAATTCGCCATCGTCATGCCCAACACCGCGCTGGAGGCGGCGCACAAGGTGCTGGACGATATTCGCCGGCGCTTTGCCGAAATTCTGTACCCCGCGCAGCCGCAGGATTTGCAGTGCACCTTCAGTGCCGGGGTGGTGCAGCTGGATGACGGGCTGGATGCGCTGACCATGGCCAGTGCGGCGGATGAGGCGCTGTACCGGGCCAAGCATGCCGGGCGTAATTGTGTGGTGCGTGTGGAGCCCTGATGCGGCTTTACCTGTACTGGCCTCTTCGCGGGTGAACCCGCTCCCACAGGTTCTCCACCAAGGTTTAAGGCTGTGCAATCTCTGTGGGAGCGGGTTCACCCGCGAAGAGGCCGGCACAGGCAACACAGATACCGGCACTCTGCCACTTTTTTCTGACGCCAACCCTCTGCCGTCATCACCCAGTCACAAAATCGCAATAACTTCAGGCACCTACCTCTCCCACTCCCCTCCGCAGGAAGTTCGCGGCTATGCACCTGAAGTGGCTGACCAATTTCAACACCCTGTTGCTGGTGACCGTGTGTATCGCCCTGGGCGCTACCTTGTGGTGGTCGCAGCGTGCCCTGGAGCGCCCTTACCAGATGATGGAACGCTACCTGGACCTGTCCCAGCAGTTCCAGAACCAGGCGGCAGGCAATATCCGGGCGTACCTGGGCAGCGGCGATGCGTTGCGCCATGCGGCGGCCATGGACGCCAACCAGCAGCTACAGGCCGCCCTGGCCGACTGGCCCGACGCGCTCGGCGACCAACTGCGCCCCAGCCTGAACAGCCTGCAGGCCTTCACCGCCAATGAACTGCTGGCCGCCGGCAAGCTGGCCGGCGACCCTCAAGCCCTGCTGCTGCAGGCCGAACGGGAACTGGGCGCCAACTTCGAGCAACTGGCCGGCTATGCCCGCGACAGCGGCAGCGCCGACGCCCACCGCTACCTGCTGCCGCTGCTCGACGCCACGGTACACCTGGGCCGCTTGTCGCTGGCCCGGGACAAGCTGGTCAGCAGCGGCCGAGCGGAGCTGGCTGACGAAGTGCAGCGCGAACTGCAACTGATCCGCGCCCAGGCCCAGGCCATCGATGGCCTGCCATTGCTGGGCGTGACCCGCGCCGCCGAGTCGGGTGCCGACGACTTCGCCGCGATGATGGGCCTGGAATCCCAGGCCAGCGCCCGGCAGGAAGACATTGCCGTAGGCCTCAAGCGTGAACTGCAAAGCCTGCTCAGCCGCTACCCGGCCGAACTGCAACGCACCCGCGAACAGATCGAGCGTCGCGCCACCCTCGCCGCCAGCACTGGCCAGCGCCTGGACGCGGTGCAGCAGGCGATTGCGCGGCTGGAACCCGAAGTACGCGGCCAGCACGCAAGGATTGCCGCCGAGGTGCGCATCATCCAGGGCCTGATGATCGGCCTGATCCTGCTGATTGCCCTGCTGATCGACACCTTGCAACGCCGCCTGGCGCGCACCTTGACCGGCCTGGCCCCGGCCTTGTCGCGCTGGGCCGAAGGCGACTTCGCCCAGGCCATCGCCCTGGGCAAGACCAATCGCGAACTGCACGACATTCAGGAATCGCTCAACCGCCTGCGCCGGTACCTGGTGGAGCTGGTCGGCACCATCCGCCACAACGCCGAGCAGGTGGCGGGCAGCAGCCACGCTCTGGCCGGCATGAGCGCCGCCCTGCACGATGGCGCCGAACGCCAGGCCGGCGATACCGGGCAGATCCGCGATGCCCTGGGCGAGCTGGAAGCGACCATCCAGCAAGTGGCCGGCGATGCCAGCGCGGCGGCCAATGCCAGCCGCGATGCCGGGCATGCGGTGGAACAGGGCCAGGCGGTGATTGGCCAAAGCCTGACCGGTTTGCGTGAACTGGTTGACGAGGTACAGGGCAACGCCCGCATGATCGAGCAATTGGCAGAAGAGTCGGCGACCATCGGCGGGGTGCTCACGGTGATCCGCTCGATTGCCGAACAGACCAACCTGCTGGCCCTGAACGCCGCGATCGAGGCAGCCCGGGCGGGAGAGATGGGCCGGGGGTTCGCCGTGGTCGCCGATGAGGTGCGTTCACTGGCGCAGCGCACTACCGGGGCCACCGGTGAGATCCAGGCACTGATCGACCGCCTGCAGCAGGCAGCCAGGAGCTCGGTGGCGGGGATGCGCGCGCAGCTGGAGCATGCCGAGGCCACGGCCGACCAGGCCCAGGCGGCGGATGGGGCGCTGGAGGCGATCGTCTGCGCCATCCGCACCATTGCCGACACGGCGGTGCGGATTGCCGATGTCACCGCGCAGCAGACGGGCGCGGTGAGCGAGATTCGTGACCACAGCGAGCGGATTCATGAGCTGGGTGAGGATAATTTGCAGCGTATTGGCGAAGGGCGTGAGCAAGGGGAACAATTGCTGAGCCTGGGAGGCGAATTAAACCGGGCGGTGCAGGCGTTCAGGGTCTGAGCCGGCCTGCACGATACCTGTGGGAGCTGGCTTGCCGGCGATGAGGCCAAAACAGGCAACACAAGACAGTTGCTCCCACAAAGCCAACCCACAACAGTTCCGTTATCATGGCCTGCACGTTCCACCTCGCGAGTCCGCCATGCGCCGCCTGTTTTTCCTGCTGTTCCTGCTGCTGGCCAGCCCTGCCTTCGCCACGGGCCTGCTCGACAACCGTCCCAGCGCCACCCTCGGCGCCGCCTCGCTGGCCAACAACGCCGACTTCCTGCCGGTCCACGAGGCCTTCAAGCTCAGCCTGGTCCAGGCCGATGCGCAAAGCATAAAGCTGCGCTTCGTCGCCACCGAGGGCTACTACCTCTACCGCCACCGCTTCCAGTTCCACACGGAACCGGCCGACATCGCCTTGGGCGCGCCGAACATCCCCAAGGGCGAAGCCAAGCACGATGAGTTCTTCGGCGACGTCGAGGTGTACCACGGCGTGCTCGACATCGAGCTGCCACGCACCGATCCGCGTGCCTTCACCCTGCTGGTGGGCTACCAGGGCTGCGCCGACAAGGGCCTGTGCTACCCGCCGGAAACCGCCCGCCTGAGCATCGATGGCCCAGGTGGCGCAGCCGCACCCGCCAGCGCCGAACACGGCTGGAGCTGGAAATCGCTGCTGCTGTTCTTCCTCGCCGGGGTCGGCCTGACCTTCACCCCCTGCGTGCTGCCGATGCTGCCGATCCTGTCCGGCGTGGTGCTGCGCGGGCAGGTCGGCGGCCTGCGCGGCCTGGCGCTGTCGCTGGCGTACGTGCTGCCGATGGCGGCCAGCTTCGCGGCACTGGGTGCGTTGATGGGCCTGTTCGGCGCCGGCCTGAACCTGCAGGCACGCCTGCAGTCGGCCTGGGTGCTGGGGCCTTTCGCACTGTTCTTCGTGGTGTTCGCCCTGGCCATGTTCGGCCTGTTCGAGCTGAAACTGCCGCAGGCCCTGAGCACCCGCCTGGACAGCGTCGCCAGCCGCACCAAAGGCGGTTCGCTGCTGGGCGCGGCGGTGCTGGGCGTGTTGTCCAGCCTGCTGGTTTCGCCTTGTGTGTCGGCACCACTGGCCGGGGCGCTGCTGTACATCAGTGCCAGCGGCGATGCTGTCGGGGGAGCCCTGAAACTGTTCGCCCTGGGCCTGGGCATGGGTGCGCCATTGCTGCTGATCGCCACCGGCGGCGCTGCCTGGCTGCCGAAAAGCGGGCCGTGGTTGAACACGGTTAAAAACGCGATTGGCGTACTGCTGCTGGGGCTGGCGATCGGCCTGCTCAGCCGTGTGCTACCGGGCCCGGTGACCTTGCTGCTGGTGGGCTTCCTGGCCGCCGGCGTGGCGCTGTTCCTAGGCGCCCTGGAGTTTGTGGTCAAAGCGCCACGCCAGCGCCTGGCGCAGCTGCTCGGCCTGGGCTTGCTGGTGTACGCACTGGCCTGCTGGTACGGGGCCCTGAGTGGCCAGGGCGATCCACTGCGCCCACTGCCGGCCGCAGCGCCGAGCGCCACCAGCAGCACAGTGGCACAAGCGGATGCCTGGCAGACCATCACCACCCCCGCCGCCCTGGATACGGCCCTGGCCGAGGCCAAGGCGGCCGGCCAACCGGTCTTGCTGGACTGGTACGCCGACTGGTGCATCAGCTGCAAGGTGATCGAACACGAAGTGCTCAACGCACCCCAGGTGCACGCACAGCTGGCCGGCCTCAAGCTGCTGCGTTTCGACATCACCGAGAGCAATGCACAGCAGCGCAAGCTGCTTGATCGCTACCAGCTGTTCGGCCCGCCGGCGTTGCTGTTCTTTGCTGCGAACGGCAGCGAAATAACCGCTGATCGGGTCGTTGGCGAGATAAACGCCGGTGAATTCGCGCAAATCCTGGCACGCGTACGGGGCAAACTCGGGCTATAACTTCCCGCGAGCCGTGAAAAATCCTCGATACAGTGACCAGATTTAATTATTTGGTCACATACTTCGCGCGAATCTCGGACATCGTGCTGGCTATTGCCGGGAACTGGACACTTGCCGTCGCTTTACGGCACACTCGCCGCGCTGTGTCGAATTGCCCTACAAATCCAAGGAATCCGCAGATGGCAACGCTACTGGTGCTCCACGGCCCCAACCTCAACCTGCTCGGTACTCGCGAGCCAGGCCATTACGGCGCCGTGACCCTGGCCCAGATCAACCAGGACCTGGAGCAACGTGCCCGCGCAGCAGGCCACCATCTGCAGTACCTGCAGAGCAATGCCGAATACGAACTGATCGACCGTATTCACGCCGCACGCAACGAGGGTGTGGACTTCATCCTGATCAATCCGGCTGCTTTCACCCACACAAGCGTCGCATTACGTGACGCATTGCTTGCGGTGAGCATCCCATTCATCGAAGTGCACCTGTCAAACGTGCACAAACGCGAACCGTTCCGTCATCACTCCTACTTTTCCGATGTTGCCGTAGGGGTGATCTGCGGCCTGGGCGCCAGCGGTTATCGCCTGGCCCTGGAATCCGCACTGGAACAACTGGCTGCCAACGCACAGCCCAAATGATGAAAACCCTGGCCTCAGTGGGCCAGGGTTCGAGAGAAACGTTCTAGATACGTTTTTTGTATTTCGCCCCCTGACCGAACCTTTGGGAGTTGATGATTAATGGATATCCGTAAAGTCAAGAAACTGATCGAGCTGCTGGAAGAGTCTGGCATCGACGAACTGGAGATCAAGGAAGGCGAAGAGTCGGTCCGTATCAGCCGTCACAGCAAGACCCCAGCTGCCCAGCAGTTCTACGCACCTGCGCCGATGGCTGCCGCGCCTGTAGCCGCCCCGGTTGCTGCCGCCGCCGCGCCAGCCGCCGAAGCCGCTGCTGCCCCGGCCCTGAAAGGCACCGTGGTGCGCTCGCCGATGGTCGGTACCTTCTACCGCAAGCCATCGCCGACCTCGCCAAACTTCGCTGAAGTTGGCCAGTCGGTGAAAAAAGGCGACACCCTGTGCATCGTCGAAGCCATGAAGATGATGAACCACATCGAATCCGATATCGGCGGTGTGATCGACGCCATCCTGGTAGAAGACGGCCAGCCGGTTGAGTTCGACCAGCCGCTGTTCACCATCGTTTGAATCGCGGAGAGCCAACGATGTCTGCGAAGCTCGAAAAAGTCCTGATCGCCAACCGCGGGGAAATTGCCCTGCGGATCCTGCGTGCCTGCAAAGAGCTGGGCATCAAGACCGTCGCCGTGCATTCCACGGCTGACCGCGAACTGATGCACCTGGGCCTGGCAGACGAGTCGGTCTGCATCGGCCCCGCGCCATCCAAGAACTCCTACCTGCACATCCCGGCGATCATCGCTGCCGCCGAAGTTACCGGCGCCACCGCGATCCACCCGGGCTACGGCTTTCTGGCAGAAAACGCCGACTTTGCCGAGCAGGTCGAGAAATCCGGTTTTGCCTTCATCGGCCCTAAAGCCGACACCATTCGCCTGATGGGCGACAAGGTTTCGGCCAAGGCTGCAATGATCAAGTCGGGCGTACCGACCGTGCCGGGTTGCGAAGGCCCGCTGCCGGAAGACGAAGAAGTCGCCCTGGCCATTGCCCGTGACGTCGGCTACCCGGTGATCATCAAGGCCGCCGGTGGCGGTGGTGGTCGCGGCATGCGCGTGGTGCACAAGGAAGAGGACCTGATCGCCTCGGCCAAGCTCACCCGTACCGAAGCCGGTGCTGCCTTCGGCAACCCGATGGTGTACCTGGAGAAGTTCCTGACCAACCCACGTCACGTGGAAGTGCAGGTGCTGTCCGATGGCCAGGGCAACGCCATTCACCTGGGCGACCGTGACTGCTCGCTGCAGCGCCGTCACCAGAAGGTGCTGGAAGAAGCGCCGGCCCCGGGCATCGACGAGAAGGCCCGTCAGGAAGTCTTCAAGCGTTGCGTCGATGCGTGCATCGAGATCGGCTACCGCGGTGCAGGCACCTTCGAGTTCCTGTACGAAAACGGCAGCTTCTACTTCATCGAGATGAACACCCGCGTTCAGGTTGAGCATCCGGTGTCGGAAATGGTCACTGGCATCGACATCGTCAAGGAGATGCTCAGCATCGCCGCTGGCAACAAGCTGTCGTACCGCCAGGAAGACGTGGTTATCCGCGGCCACTCGCTGGAGTGCCGGATCAACGCCGAAGACCCGAAGAAGTTCATCCCGAGCCCAGGCAAGGTGAAGCACTTCCACGCCCCGGGCGGCAACGGCGTACGTGTCGATTCGCACCTGTACAGCGGTTACTCGGTTCCGCCGAACTACGACTCGCTGATCGGCAAGCTGATCACCTACGGCAAGGACCGCGACGAAGCCATGGCGCGCATGCGCAATGCCCTGGACGAGATCGTCGTCGACGGCATCAAGACCAACATCCCGCTGCACCGCGACCTGGTGCGTGATGAAGGTTTCTGCAAAGGCGGCATCAACATTCACTACCTCGAGCACAAACTGGCTAACCAGGAGTGATCGAGTAGTGTGATGTACCCAAAGCCCCGGCCCAGTGCCGGGGCTTTTTATTGCCTGTCCGCGTTTCACAAATCCTTGTAGGAGCGGCCTTGTGTCGCGAAAGGGCCGCAAAGCGGCCCCGGCGATATCCGCGGCGGAGCTGAAATCGTGGGGCCGCTGCGCGCCCCATCGCGACACAAGGCCGCTCCTACAGGGGATAGCGTCAGGGCTCCCCCTTCATCCGCGGCATCTCGATGCGGTGCTCGTGCACCCGTCGATACAGCGTCGCCCGTGATATCCCCAACGCCCGCGCGGCATCGGCCGGCTTCCAGCGATGGCGGATCAGCGCATCCAGCAGCAACTGACGTGCCGGGCAGGACACTCCGCTTTCAGCCGCCGCTACCGCCTCGCCGCGCACCTCGGTCGGCAAATCCTGCAACCGCACCAGCCCGCCTTCGCTCACCGCACAGGCATAGCGCAACACCTGGCGCAACTGGCGCAAGTTCCCTGGCCAGCGGTAAACCAGCAGCGCTTGCAGCGCATCGTCCGCCAACACCACTTCGACCGCGCAGGCCTCGGCTTCCTCGGCCAGCATCTGCTGAATCAAGCCCAGGCGATCATCGCGCTCACGCAGCGGCGGCAGCTCGAAACGGGCATTGGCCAGGCGGAAGTACAAGTCCTCGCGGAAGTGCCCGCCTGCCACCCTCGCCGCGAGGTCGCGGTGGGTGGCGCAGATCACCTGAATATCCACCCGCTCGCGCTGAGCTGCGCCCAAAGGCGCCACTTCGCCCTCGGCCAGCACCCGCAGCAGGCGGGTTTGCAGGTTCAGCGGCATATCCCCGATTTCATCGAGGAACAGCGTGCCGCCGTCGGCCTGCTGCAACAGGCCCTGCATGCCTTTGCTGGAGGCGCCGGTAAAGGCCCCGGCCACGTAGCCGAACAGCTCGCTCTCGATCAGGCTTTCAGGGATTGCCGCACAGTTCAGCGTAACGAAGGGCCCCGCGCGGCGCTTGCTCTGCTGGTGCAACTGGCGGGCGAATACTTCCTTGCCGGCCCCCGTCTCGCCTTGTACCAGCACCGCCAGGTTGCAGTCCTTGACCCTCGTCGCCAGCCGCAGGTGGTGCTCGATACGGGCGTCCTGGGCCTGGCGTAACGGCTGCGCGCGCTGGCGTAGCTGCGGTGCACTGACCCGGCCATACAGCCCGCCCAGACCTGGCAGACGCTGGGCAGACGCTGCATTGACGCGGCGCAGCTGGTCCATGTCGAACAGCTCACCGATGTGCTCTGGCAGGCGCCCCAGGCGCTCCACCAGGCGTTGCCGCGCCAGGCTGTTGATCGCCTGCAGGCGGCCATCGGCGTCCCACGCCAGCAGGTAGTCAGGCTGGCTTTCCACATAGCCCGGCGTGCCATGGGCGCGCATCACCCAATGGCCTTGGGCACTGTGCATGAAAAACGCGTTTTCGATTTCGCGGGCAGTCTGCTCCACCAGCTGGCGGATCAGGTGCTGACTGCGACGGTCGTCCGGGGACTGCAAGGCCGAGACATCCACCACGCCCAGCAACTCGCCCTGCGGGTCGAACACCGGTGCTGCGGTACAGGTCAGGCCGATGAAGGCCGCGCGAAAATGATCACGCTTGTGCACCGTGACAGGCGCCCTGCTGGTCAGCACCGCCGCCACCCCGCAGGTGCCCTCCTCGCCTTCCGACCAGCAAGTGCCCAGGTACAGCCCGGCCTTGCGGCAGTCGTTGCGGATGGATGACTCCACCCGGTAGTCGATGGTACGCCCCAGGCCGTCGGTCAGCAGCACGCAGTAGTCGGCGCCGCGCACCTGCTGGTGCAGGCGCGCCACGGCATCACTGGCGATACGCAGGAACAGTTCCGCACGTTCACGGCATTCGTTGAGCAGGCTTTGCGAGAGGATGCGCGGCCCTTGCTGAGAGCCAGGGTCGAGGTGGTGCAGGTCCATGGAGCGGCGCCATGAATCGAGGATCAGCGCAGGCACCGGCGCCTGCGGCAGGCGATCGGCGTTCTTCAGCACCCTGCTGACGCAGTCGACATGGGCTCGGGAGTTCGCGGCAAGCATTCAGGCCCTCCGGTTCTCGTTGCTGTTCTTGTCGTTGTGCGGCCATTAAGCGCTTCCGAACATGCCCCGACAAGCACTGCGTGATTACCGGCTCGCTTGAGACGCAGCGTCTCGGCGTCTCGGCAATTACCACCCTGCGCAGGCACCCGGCGTCTCGCCGGCGCTGCCGTCAATGTGCGGCCGAGCGCATTCAGACCGCTCTGCCTCAGGTATTTCAGCGCAGCTGGAGAAAGCTGGCACCGGGCTTGCTCCTGCCTTATGGCAAACAACAATACGAGGTGCGCCATGCCGCTACCCGCCCCGACTGTCGGGATCATTGCCAACCCGGCCTCAGGCCGCGACCTGCGCCGCCTGACCGCCAATGCCGGGCTCTATTCGAGCACCGACAAGGCCTCGGCCATCCAGCGCCTGCTTGCTGCCTTCGGCGCCACCGGCATCGGCCAGGTGCTGCTGCCCAGCGACATGACCGGCATCGCTGCCGCCGTGCTCAAGGCCAGCAACGGCCCGGTCGCCCATGACCAGCACTGGCCTGCCATTGAAATACTCGACCTGCCACTGACCCAGACCGTGGCCGATACCCACCAGGCCACCCGACGCATGGTCGAACGCGGCGTGGCGATGATCGCCGTGCTCGGTGGCGACGGCACACACAAGGCAGTCGCCGCCGAGGCCGGTGACATACCCCTGCTGACCCTGTCCACCGGTACCAACAACGCTTTCCCCGAGTTGCGCGAAGCCACCAGCGCGGGCTTGGCCGGCGGCTTGCTCGCAAGCGGCCAGGTGCCCGCCAGCATCGGCCTGCGCCGCAACAAACGCCTGCTGGTGAAGGTACCCGAGCAACAACTTGCGCAGTGGGCCCTGGTGGAAGTGGCGGTGTCACCCCAGCGCTTCATCGGTGCACGCGCGCTCAGCCGCAGCGAAGACCTGAGCGAAGTGTTCGCCTGTTTTGCCGAGCCTCACGCCATCGGCCTGTCGGCCCTGTGCGGCCTGTGGTGCCCGGTCTCGCGCCAGGACCCGCACGGCGCCTGGGTACGCCTGAACCCGGGTGCCGACCAGGCGCTGCTCGCGCCACTGGCGCCCGGCCTGCTGCAAGGCTGCGGCATCACCGCCAGCGGCACGCTGACAGCGGGCGTCGCCCACCGCCTGAGCCTGGCCAGCGGCACGCTGGCCCTGGACGGCGAACGCGAAATCGAATTTGCCGAGCACGACACCCCCACCATCACCCTCGACCACCAAGGCCCGCTGAGCGTGGATGTCGAGGCCGTGCTGGCGCATGCCGCCCGCCACCACCTGCTGGCCGTGCCTCGCGGCCATCGGCTGCACCCTGCAAACCCGCGTTGAGACAACCCTGGAGAACAACAAGATGTCCAATCAACTGAGTACCGAACAACTGCTGCATGCCTATGAAGTGATGCGCACCATCCGCGCCTTTGAAGAACGCCTGCACATCGAGTTCGCCACCGGCGAAATCCCTGGCTTCGTCCACCTGTATGCCGGCGAAGAGGCTTCCGCCGCCGGGGTCATGGCCCACCTGCGCGATAGCGATTGCATCGCCTCGACCCACCGTGGCCACGGCCACTGCATCGCCAAGGGCGTCGATGTGTACGGCATGATGGCCGAAATCTACGGCAAGAAGACCGGCGTGTGCGGGGGCAAGGGCGGCTCGATGCACATTGCCGACCTGGAAAAGGGCATGCTCGGTGCCAACGGCATCGTCGGTGCGGGTGCGCCACTGGTGGCCGGTGCTGCCCTGGCCGCCAAGCTCAAGGGCCGCGACGACGTGTCGGTGGCGTTCTTCGGCGACGGTGCCTCCAACGAAGGCGCGGTGTTCGAAGCCATGAACATGGCGTCGATCATGAACCTGCCGTGCATCTTCGTCGCCGAGAACAATGGCTACGCCGAAGCCACTGCCTCGAACTGGTCGGTGGCTTGCGACCACATCGCCGACCGCGCCGCCGGTTTCGGCATGCCCGGTGTCACCATCGACGGCTTCGACTTCTTTGCCGTGCATGAAGCCGCCGGGGCAGCCATCGAGCGTGCGCGTGCCGGGCAAGGGCCGTCGCTGATCGAGGTCAAGCTCAGCCGCTACTACGGGCACTTCGAAGGTGACGCGCAAACCTACCGCGCGCCCGACGAAGTGAAGAACCTGCGCGAAACCCGCGACTGCCTGATGCAGTTCCGCAACAAGACCACCCGTGCCGGCCTGCTCACCGCCGAGCAACTGGACGCCATCGACGCCCGCATCGAAGACCTGATCGAAGACGCCGTGCGCCGTGCCAAGTCCGATCCCAAGCCGCAGCCCGCCGATTTGCTCACCGACGTCTACGTCGCCTACCCCTGAGCCCCGGACTACAAGAACAACAGGAGAACCACCATGCCAAGAAAGATTAGCTACCAGCAGGCCATCAACGAAGCCCTGGCCCAGGAAATGCGCCGCGACAACAGCGTGTTCATCATTGGCGAAGACGTGGCCGGCGGGGCCGGTGCGCCCGGTGAAGAAGACGCCTGGGGTGGCGTGCTGGGCGTGACCAAAGGCTTGTATCACCAGTTTCCGGGGCGTGTGCTCGACGCACCGCTGTCGGAAATCGGCTACGTCGGTGCTGCGGTCGGTGCTGCAACCCAAGGCCTGCGCCCGGTGTGCGAACTGATGTTCGTCGATTTTGCCGGCTGCTGCCTGGACCAGATCCTCAACCAGGCTGCCAAGTTCCGCTACATGTTCGGCGGCAAGGCGGTCACCCCGCTGGTGATGCGCACCATGTATGGCGCCGGCTTGCGCGCGGCAGCCCAGCACTCGCAGATGCTGACCTCGCTGTGGACGCACATCCCCGGCCTGAAAGTGGTCTGCCCGTCCTCCCCTTACGATGCCAAGGGCTTGCTGATCCAGGCCATCCGCGACAACGACCCGGTGATCTTCTGCGAGCACAAGCTGCTGTACAGCATGCAGGGCGAGGTGCCAGAAGAGGTGTACACGGTGCCGTTCGGCGAAGCCAACTTCCTGCGTGATGGCGATGACGTGACCCTGGTCACCTACGGCCGCATGGTGCATGTGGCGCTGGAGGCCGCCAACAATCTGGCCCGCCAGGGCATCGACTGCGAAGTGCTGGACCTGCGCACCACCAGCCCGCTGGACGAAGACAGCATTCTGGAAAGCGTGGAGAAGACCGGCCGCCTGGTGGTGATCGACGAGGCCAACCCGCGCTGCTCGATGGCCACCGACATCAGCGCACTGGTGGCGCAGAAAGCCTTCGCTGCGCTCAAGGGCCCGGTCGAGATGGTCACCGCGCCGCACACCCCGGTGCCGTTCTCCGATGCGCTGGAAGACCTGTACATCCCTGACGCGGCGAAAATCGAGGCCGCCGTGCGCAAGGTGATCGAAGCTGCAAGGAGTGCCGCATGAGCCAGATCCATACCCTGACCATGCCCAAGTGGGGCTTGTCGATGACCGAGGGCCGGGTAGACACCTGGCTGAAGCAGGAAGGTGACCCGATCAACAAGGGCGACGAGGTGCTGGACGTCGAGACCGACAAGATCAGCAGCAGCGTCGAAGCACCGTTCAGCGGTGTGCTGCGCCGCCAGGTGGCCAGGCCGGATGAAACCCTGCCGGTCGGCGCACTGCTGGCAGTGGTGGTGGAGGGCGAGGCCGAGGAAGCCGAAATCGATGCGCTGGTACAGCGCTTCCAGGCCGAATTCGTCGCCGAAGGTGGCGCCGACCAGGCCCAGGGGCCTGCTCCGCAGAAAGCCGAAGTGGGCGGTCGGCTGCTGCGCTGGTTCGAGCTGGGTGAAGGCGGCACGCCGCTGGTGCTGGTGCATGGTTTTGGTGGCGACCTCAACAACTGGCTTTTCAACCACCCGGCACTGGCTGTCGAGCGCCGGGTAATCGCCCTCGACCTGCCGGGCCACGGCGAGTCGGCCAAGGCCCTGCAGCGTGGTGACCTGGATGAACTGAGCGAAACCGTGCTGGCCTTGCTCGATCACCTGGACATCGCCAAGGCCCACCTGGCCGGCCATTCCATGGGTGGCGCGGTCTGCCTGAACCTGGCGCGCCTGGCGCCGCAGCGGGTGGCCAGCCTGAGCCTGGTGGCCAGCGCCGGGCTGGGCGAGGCGATCAACGCGCAGTACCTGCAAGGTTTCGTCGCCGCTGCCAACCGCAATGCCTTGAAGCCGCAGATGATGCAGCTGTTTGCCGACCCGGCGCTGGTCACCCGGCAAATGCTCGAGGACATGCTCAAGTTCAAGCGCCTGGAGGGTGTGGATCAGGCCCTGCAGCAGCTGGCCTCGGCGCTCGCCGACGGCGACCGGCAGCGCCATGACCTGCGCGGTGTGTTGGGGCAACACCCGGCGCTGGTGGTGTGGGGCGGCAAGGACGCGATCATCCCGGCCAGCCATGCCGAGGGGCTGGAGGCTGAAGTGCTGGTGCTGGCGGAGGCCGGGCATATGGTGCAGATGGAGGCGGCTGATGAGGTGAATCGGCGGATGATGGACTTTTTGCGAGGGCGTTGAGGGCGCATGCCTCTCGCTGTCTCAGGATCCAATTCTGCGTCATACTCGGCAGACCTATTGCCCGGTCCTCGCCATGCGTCCACTGCTCCCCATCACCTTGGTCCTGCTGCTCGCCGCCTGTGGCGATGGCGAATCGCTGCTCCCGCCGGACGCACGCCTGCCTGACGGCGGGCGCTACCGGGGCCAGGTGGTCGATGGCCTGTTGCAGGGCGAGGGCCGCATCGACTACCCCAACGGCAGCTGGTACGCCGGCAGCTTCAAGGACGGCCAATGGCATGGCCCGGGTGAATGGCACGGCCAGAACGGCGAGGTGTACCGGGGCCAGTTCAGCGAAGGGCTGTTCCAGGGCCTGGGGGACCTGACAACCCCCGGCAGCCACTATGCCGGCACCTTCAACCACGGTCGCCGCGATGGCGAAGGCACCCTCAAGCAAGCCGACCAGACCTACCGTGGCCAGTTCAAGGACGACCTGTACGAAGGCGCAGGCGAACTGGAGCTGGCCGACGGCAGCCGCTACCAGGGCCTTTTCGCCAAGGGCAAGCCCAACGGCGCCGGCGTGCGCAGCGATGCCAGCGGCAACCAGTTCAGCGGCCGCTTCGTCAATGGCCAGCTGCAAGGCAGCGGCACCTACGACAGTGTCGACGGCGAGCAGTACATCGGTGAGTTCAAGGACAACCGCCTGGAGGGCCGTGGCCGCTACGAAAACGCCGATGGCGATGTGTGGATCGGCGAATTCAAAGACGGCTCGCTGTCCGGCGAAGGCGAACTGCTAGGCAGTGACGGCAGCCACTACAAGGGCAATTTCGTCGACTGGCGGCTGTCCGGTCAGGGCAGCCTGCAGCTGGCCGACGGCAGCAAGTATATTGGCGGCTTCCTCGACGATGCCTACCACGGCAAGGGCCAGCTGACCTTGGCCAGCGGCAGGGTCGAAAGCGGCATGTGGGCCAATGGCGTGCGCGTGCGCGACCACAAAGGCAAGCTGCTGTCCGACCCGCTGGACCTGGCCCTGCTCAACCAGGGTCGGCTACTGGAGGAGGCGCTGGCCCGGGTACCGCGCTCGGCCCCGCCGATCCAGCTGTACAGCCTGGTAGTGGCCGGCGATGGCCAGCAAAGCGTGTTCCTGCGCGAAGCCGACTACGTCAGCAACATGCTCAAGGTGCGTTTTGGCGCCCGTGGCCAGGTGACCCTGGTCAACCACCGCGACCACATGGCCACCCGCCCCATGGCCACCCGCGAGAACCTCACCCGCGCCGCCAGCACCTTGGCCGAACGCAGCGGCCCCGAAGACCTGGTGTTCATCTACCTCACCAGCCATGGCAGCCACGACCACCAGCTGGTGCTCGACCAGCCGCGCCTGCAACTGGCCGACCTGACCGCTGACGAACTGGCCAGCGCCCTCGCGCCGCTGAAGGACCGAGACAAGGTAATCGTCATATCCGCCTGCTATTCCGGGGGCTATATCCCCCCGCTCAAGGATGAACGCACGCTGATCATGACCGCCGCCAGGGCTGACCGCGTGTCCTTCGGGTGTTCGGAAGAAGCCGATTTCACCTACTTTGGCGATGCCCTGTTTGCCGAAGCACTGAACCAGACCGACGACCTGAAACAAGCGTTTGAACTGGCACGCGCCAGCGTTGCCGAAAGGGAACACAGAGAAGGCTTCGAAGCCTCTGAACCGCAGCTGTGGGCCCCCCCGACGGTGCTTGAGCACTGGCAGCACTTGCGCCGCCAGCAAGCCGAGGAGGCACTGCGCAATGCCACGCAGGCCAACATGGGGGAACAGGCAAAAACGCCCGGCAGCCACTAAGCTTGAGTGTAACAAGGGAGAGACATCATGTACTTGACGCCTCAGCATGTCCTGCTTGCCGGAGCCACCGGCCTGACCGGTGAACACCTGCTCGACCGCCTGCTCAACGAGCCGACCATTACCCGGGTGCTCGCGCCTACCCGTCGGCCCCTGGCCGAGCACCCGCACCTGGAAAACCCGGTGGGCGACCCGGCCGTGTTCCTGCCGCAGCTGGCCGGGCGGGTCGATATCGCCTACTGCTGCCTGGGGACCACGCTGAAGCAGGCCGGCTCCGAGTCAGCCTTCCGCGCGGTGGACCTGGACATGGTGGTGGCGTTCAGCAAGCGTGCCCGGGAAATGGGCGCGCGGCATCTGTTGGTGGTCAGTGCGCTGGGCGCGGACCCCAAGTCGTCGATTTTCTACAACCGGGTGAAGGGCGAAATGGAAGAGGCGCTGAAGGCTCAGAACTGGCCACAGCTGACCATCGTGCGGCCGTCGTTGCTGCTGGGCGAGCGGATTCAGCCACGGCTCGGTGAACAGCTGGCTTCACCGTTTTCCAGGCTGATACCCGGAAAGTACCGGGGGATCGAGGCCTGCACGCTGGCCCGGGCGCTGTGGCGCCTGGCGCTGGAGGAAGAAGACGGGATACGGGTTGTGGAGTCGGATGAGTTGCGCAGGTTGGGCAAGATATAGCCGTTACAGGCCGCCGGTGGCCTGGAAGCCTACCCCGGCCGCCGTCAGCAACGACAACGGCAGCAACAGGGTGTCGAGCAACATGCTGCCAGGCAGGTCCAGCGCTGGGTAACCCGGCGCGTCAGCCCCGTAGCGATCTCGCGGGCAGCAGCCACCATTGATCACATACAAGTCCAACCGGGTACCGGCATACACTACCGGTGCCCCGGGTTTGTTGGCGTCCAGCGTGCGCACCGTGGCACAGCCACTCAACAGTCCCAGGGTCAGCAAACCAGCCAGCGCTCGCTTCAATCATCCACCCCGTAATGATGCTCGCCCCAACGCGGCAACATGTCCTGGGGAATGTTCAGCAGGTTGAGCACACGCGCCACGACAAAGTCGACCAGATCGTCGATGGTCTGTGGCTGATGATAGAAGCCCGGCGCCGCCGGCAGGATCACTGCGCCCATCTGCGACAGCTTCAGCATGTTCTCCAGGTGGATGGTGGAAAACGGCGCCTCGCGAGGCACCAGGATCAGCTGACGGCGCTCCTTGAGGGTAACGTCGGCCGCGCGCTCGATCAGATTGTTGCAGGCACCGGTGGCAATCGCC
The DNA here is from genome assembly GCF_013179705.1 of Pseudomonas sp. CM25. Classification (NCBI taxonomy): domain Bacteria; kingdom Pseudomonadati; phylum Pseudomonadota; class Gammaproteobacteria; order Pseudomonadales; family Pseudomonadaceae; genus Pseudomonas; species Pseudomonas sp. CM25. The sequence goes on from NZ_JABMCW010000026.1 coordinate 18,277, forward strand.
GACAGGGTGCCGGTGGAACAGGGCACCACCACCATCGCCGCCGGGGCACCGGAACCCGAGGCTACCGGCGACATCCAGTCTTCCTTGCCGTACACACGGATCTGCCCGTCGGCGGCGCCGGTGTATTCGGTGAGGAACGCCTGCATGGCCTGGGGCTTGGCCGGCAGCAGCACGTCGGTCTCGGTGGCCATTACCAGTTGCGCAGCCTTGGAGATCAGGAAGTGCACCTCACGGTCTTCGCGCACCAGGCAATCGAGCAGTCGCAGGCCATATTGGGCGCCCGAGGCGCCCGTCATGGCCAGGGTGATGCGTTCCGGCCCGCTCACTTCAGCGCCTCGGCCAGCTTGCCGTGCAGGCCGCCAAAGCCGCCGTTGCTCATGATCACCACGTGGGTGCCTGGGCGGGCCTGGCCCTTGATCCGTTCGATGATCGCCTCGAGGCTGTCAGCCACCACGCTCGGCACCTTGCATTGTGCGGCGGTGGCCGCCAGGTCCCAGCCGAGGTTCGCCGGCGCGTACCAGATCACCTGGTCAGCGTCGTTGACGCTTTCCGGCAGGCCGTCGCGGTGGGCACCCAGCTTCATCGAGTTGGAACGTGGCTCGATCACCGCGATCACCGGGGCCTCGCCAACGCGCTTGCGCAGGCCGTCGAGGGTGGTGGCGATGGCGGTGGGGTGGTGGGCGAAATCATCGTAGATGGTCACGCCCTGCACTTCGGCAACCGTTTCCATGCGCCGCTTGACGCTCTTGAAAGCACTCAGGCCGTCGATGCCCATGGCCGGCACCACGCCCACGTGACGGGCCGCTGCCAGGGTGGCGAGGGCGTTGGCAACGTTGTGCTGGCCGGTCAGTGGCCAGTCGACAATGCCCTGCGCTTCACCTTCGAAAAGCACTTCGAAACGTGAGCCGTCAGCGCTGAGCAGGCGCGCCTGCCACTGGCCACCTTCACCGGTGGTCTGCACCGGGGTCCAGCAGCCCATGCCGATGACCCGCTCCAGCGCCTGTTCGGTGGTCGGGTGAATGACCAGGCCTTCACTGGGGATGGTGCGCACCAGGTGGTGGAACTGTCGCTCGATCGACGCCAGGTCCGGGAAGATGTCGGCATGATCGAACTCAAGGTTGTTGAGGATCGCCGTGCGTGGGTGGTAGTGCACGAACTTCGAACGTTTGTCGAAGAACGCGCTGTCGTACTCGTCGGCTTCAACCACGAAGAACGGCGTGTCGCCCAGGCGCGCCGACACCGAGAAGTTTTGCGGCACACCGCCGATCAGGAAGCCCGGGCTCATGCCCGCGTGCTCCAGCACCCAGGCCAGCATGCTGCTGGTGGTGGTCTTGCCGTGGGTCCCGGCAACCGCCAGTACCCAGCGCCCTTGCAGCACGTGATCAGCCAGCCACTGCGGGCCGGAGACGTAGGGCAGGCCCTTGTTCAGCACGTACTCTACCGCCGGGTTGCCACGCGACATGGCGTTGCCGATGACCACCAGGTCTGGCGCCGGGTCCAGCTGGACGGGGTCATAGCCTTGGGTCAGCTCGATGCCCTGGGCCTCGAGCTGGGTGCTCATCGGCGGGTAGACATTGGCGTCCGAACCGGTGACACGGTGGCCAAGTTCCTTGGCCAGCACGGCCAGCGAACCCATGAAAGTGCCGCAAATACCGAGAATGTGAATATGCATGGTCGACCTCGCAAAACATCGAGGCAGGGTAGCCCAGGGCGCGACAAATCGCACCCGCTGTTTCGCTCAGTCGGCCCTGGTGATGCCATGTTTGCGCAGTTTGCGATACAAGGTATTGCGGCTGATGCCCAGGTGTTCGGCAACGCGGGTCAGGTGCCAGTGTTTTGCTTCCAGGGTCGCCATCAGCGCATGGCATTCGGCATCTTTCAATGCAGCTGGCCCTGTCGCCGGCAAGGCAGCGCCCACAGGGACAGCAGATGGCCTGAAGTCGGCACGGTCGGGGTGGGAGCTGGCTTGCCGGCGATCGAGGGCAGCGCCCTGGCGAACCATGGCGGGGAGGTCCGAAAACACGATCCGGGCATCCTCGCAAAGCGCCACCAGGGTGCGCAGCACATTGCGCATCTGCCGCACGTTACCGGGCCAGGTGAAGTCGAGCAGCGCCTGGCGCGCCCTGGGCTCGATATCAATCAGCTGCCCGTGCGCCTCCTGGCGCAGCAGAAAGTCCAGCAACTGCGCCTTGTCGCTGCGTTCGCGCACCGCCGGCAACGCTACCTCCAGGCCATTCAGGCGGTAATACAGGTCCTCGCGGAAACCGCCCTGCTCGACTCGCTCCAGCAAGTCGCGGTGCGTGGCACTGACGATCCGCACATCCACCGCCTGTGGCTCGCCACCGATAGGCACCACCTGCCGATCTTCCAGCACCCGCAACAGACGGGTCTGCAGGGCCAGCGGCATGTCGCCGATCTCGTCCAGCAACAAGGTGCCGCCGTCTGCCTGCAGCAACTTGCCGCGCATGCCTTCCTTGCGAGCACCGGTAAAGCTGCCGCCGCGATAGCCAAACAGCTCGCTCTCGATCAGGCTCTCCGGGATCGAGGCACAGTTGATGGCGACAAACGGCTTGCCACGCCGCTCGCTGGCCTGGTGCACGGCCTGGGCGAAGGCCTCTTTGCCGCAGCCGGTCTCGCCGCGCAGCAGCAGCGGCACATCACGCTCGAACACCCGCACGCTGCGGCGAAAGTCGTTTTGCAGGGCCGCGTCCAGCAGGCACACAAGCGGCTCCACTTCGCGCGCCGGGCGTGGCTGGCCGATAGGCACCGACCACACCGGCGCACGGGCCTGGCCACGCAGGCTGGCGAAGACCTGACGACCGTCCAAAGTACGCAGCGGCCAGACGGTGCTGCCACCGGGTGTGGCGCGGCTGAACAGATCATCGTGGCTGCAGGCGAAGAAGCGTTCCAGAGGTTTGCCCAGCACGCCACCGCGCACGCTGCCCAGCAGGTTCAGCGCGCTCTGGTTGGCGGCGCAGATACGCCCATCGCCGTCAAACGCCAACAGCCCTTCGCTGAACAGGCCGACCGATTCAGCCTGCAAGTGAAAACGCAGCAGCCACTGTTGCTCGAAATGGCGCAGGAAATAGCAGCTTTCGATCATCTTCGCCGACAAGTTCACCAAGGCCATGGTGTGGAACTGGCTTTGCCGGGAAACGTCGGGCCGCGCCGAAGACACGTCGAGCACCGCCAGCAGTTCGCCATGTGGGTCGAACACCGGGCTGGCGGAACAGGTAAGGCCTGTGTGACGGCCGCGGAAGTGTTCGTTCTGGTGGATGGTCAGCGCCTGGCGCTCGACCAGGCAAGTGCCGATGCCGTTGGTGCCCTCGCGTGCCTCGCTCCAGTCGGCGCCCAGCCACAGCCCGGCATGCTCGAAACTGCGCCGCTCGTTAGGGGCGCTCACGCAATTCAGGATCACACCACGGGCATCGGTCAGCAACACCGCATGACCGGCCCCGGAAAGCTGCTGGTGCAGGCTGTTCATTTCATGATCGGCAATTTGCAACACCTGGCGCAGACGCTCGCGGCTTTCCAGCAGGCGCCCGTGTTCGAGCACCACCGGCGCCTGGGCCACCGACGGGTCGAGGTGGTAGTCCTCAAGACAGCGCAACCAGGAGCGGGCGATGGACGGATCGCTTGCGCCCTCCCCGGCCCCGCCGTGGGCCACGCTATGCACCTGCCGGGCATGGTGACTGAAATGATTGCTCTGCATTTGTTGTAGTTCTCCGCAGATAGAGAGTCCAGTCAGCATCCTCTACCCGGAAAAGGTTTGCAATGCACCCTACGGTGACGTGTCGCAAATGGCACAAAGTGTCACTGCGGGCGTACCGATGCTGGCACAGAGCTGCGCGGCAAATTGCTGGATGCTGAGCCAACCCATTGATTTGCCTGGTGCTGCCAACGCTGGCCCGACCTTTGCTCTACGCTTTCCAACTCCCTAACAAACACAATAGCCAGGAGACACACCATGCGTTATGCACATCCCGGTACCGAAGGCGCGAAGGTTTCCTTCAAGAACCGCTACGGCAACTACATCGGTGGTGAGTTCGTTCCTCCGGTAAAGGGTGAGTACTTCACCAACACCTCTCCGGTGGACGGTCAGCCGATCGCCGAATTCCCGCGCTCTACTGCCGAAGACATCGACAAAGCCCTGGATGCCGCCCACGCTGCGGCTGACGCCTGGGGCCGGACCTCGGTGCAGGACCGCTCCAACGTCCTGCTGAGAATCGCCGACCGTATCGAACAGAACCTGGAACTGCTGGCCATCACCGAAACCTGGGACAACGGCAAGCCGATCCGCGAAACCCTCAATGCCGATATCCCGCTGGCGGTCGACCACTTCCGCTACTTTGCCGGCTGCATCCGCGCCCAGGAAGGCGGCGCAGCAGAGATCAACGAAGGCACCGTGGCCTATCACATCCACGAGCCGCTGGGCGTGGTCGGGCAGATCATCCCGTGGAACTTCCCGATCCTGATGGCCGCCTGGAAGCTGGCCCCGGCCCTGGCCGCCGGCAACTGCGTGGTGCTGAAACCGGCCGAGCAGACCCCGCTGGGCATCACCGTGCTGATGGAAGTGATCGGCGACCTGCTGCCAAAAGGCGTGCTCAACGTGGTGCAAGGCTATGGCCGCGAAGCGGGTGAAGCACTGGCCACCAGCAAGCGCATCGCCAAGATCGCCTTCACCGGCTCCACCCCGGTGGGCTCGCACATCATGAAATGCGCCGCCGAAAACATCATCCCTTCCACTGTCGAACTGGGCGGCAAGTCGCCGAACGTGTACTTCGAAGACATCATGCAGGCCGAGCCGAGCTTCATCGACAAGGCTGCCGAAGGCATGGTGCTGGCGTTCTTCAACCAGGGCGAGGTGTGTACCTGCCCGTCGCGCGCACTGGTCCAGGAGTCGATCTACCCGCAGTTCATGGAAGTGGTGATGAAGAAGGTGCTGCAAATCAAGCGCGGCGACCCGCTGGACACCGACACCATGGTCGGCGCCCAGGCCTCGCAGCAGCAGTTCGAGAAGATTCTGTCGTACCTGGACATTGCCCAGAAGGAAGGCGCCGAGCTGCTGACCGGCGGCAAGGTGGAGAAACTGGAGGGTGCGTTGGCTACCGGGTACTACATCCAGCCGACCCTGCTCAAGGGCAACAACAGCATGCGCGTGTTCCAGGAGGAAATCTTCGGGCCGGTGGTGAGCGTGACCACCTTCAAGGACGAAGCCGAGGCGCTGGCGATTGCCAACGACACAGAGTTCGGCCTGGGTGCCGGCGTGTGGACGCGCGACATCAACCGTGCCTACCGTATGGGCCGGGGTATCAAGGCCGGCCGGGTGTGGACCAACTGCTACCACCTGTACCCCGCGCATGCGGCGTTTGGCGGGTACAAGAAGTCGGGGGTCGGGCGTGAGACGCACAAGATGATGCTTGATCATTATCAGCAGACCAAGAACCTGCTGGTGAGCTACGACATCAATCCGTTGGGCTTCTTCTAGACCGCGTCGCCGTCTTCGCGGGTAAACCCGCTCCCACAGGGACCGCACGGTTTTCAAGACCTGTGCAATTCATGTGGGAGCGGGCAAGCCCGCGAAAGGGGCAGGCCTGCAAACACAAAACCCAGGGCGGCAACCTGCACCAGCCGCTCTGGCTCGCTTCCTGCAGTACCCATCACCATCGGCCCGGACCTCCCCCGGCCACCAAGAAAAAAAACAGGTGAATCTATGCCAAGCGATCAATCCGCCGGCTCGTCGGCAGGCTCTTCCGTAGACTTCGAAAAGGTCGGCTCAGACTACTTCCAGCAACGTGAACTGAAAAAAGGCGCCGCCGGCTGGGTGCTGCTGGTCGGCCTGGGCGTGGCCTACGTGATCTCCGGCGACTACGCCGGCTGGAACTTCGGCCTGGCCCAGGGCGGCTGGGGCGGCATGTTCCTCGCCACACTGCTGATGGCCACCATGTACCTGTGCATGTGCTTCTCGCTGGCCGAGCTTTCGTCGATGATCCCCACCGCTGGCGGCGGCTACGGCTTTGCCCGCAGCGCCTTCGGCCCCTGGGGCGGGTTCCTTACCGGCACGGCAATCCTGATCGAATATGCCATCGCCCCCGCCGCCATCGCCACCTTCATCGGGGCCTACTGCCAGTCACTGTTCGGCATCGGCGGCTGGATGATCTACCTGGCGTTCTACATCGTGTTCATCGGCATCCATATCTTCGGTGTGGGTGAAGCGCTGAAGCTGATGTTCATCATCACTGCCGTGGCCGCTATCGCCCTGGCGGTGTTCCTGGTGGCGATGGTGCCCCATTTTGATGCAGCCAACCTGTTCGACATCGCCCAGACGGACGCCGTGGGCGCCAGCAGCTTCCTGCCGTTTGGCTACGTCGGCGTGTGGGCGGCGATCCCCTATGCGATCTGGTTCTTCCTGGCTGTCGAAGGCGTGCCCCTGGCTGCCGAGGAAACCAAGAACCCGAAACGCGACCTGCCACGCGGCCTGATCGGCGCGATGCTGGTGCTGGTCGCCTTTGCCTTGCTGATTCTGGTGGTCGGCCCTGGCGGCGCGGGTTCCGAAGCGCTGAAAGCCTCTGGCAACCCGCTGGTCGAAGCATTGGCCAAAGCCTACGGCGGCTCTACCTGGATGGGCAGCTTCGTCAACCTGGTCGGCCTGGCCGGGCTTATCGCCAGCTTCTTCTCGATCATCTATGCCTATTCCCGGCAGATCTTCGCCTTGTCCCGTGCCGGCTACCTGCCGCGCAAACTGTCGGAAACCAACAAGAGCAAGGCGCCGGTACTGGCTTTGGTCATCCCCGGCATCATCGGCTTCGCGCTGTCGCTGACCGGCCAGGGCGATTTGCTGATTCTGGTCGCGGTGTTCGGTGCCACACTGTCTTATGTGCTGATGATGGCCGCGCACATCACCCTGCGTATCCGCCGGCCGAAGATGGAGCGCCCGTACCGCACCCCTGGCGGCATCTTTACCTCGGGCGTGGCGCTGCTACTGGCCTGCGTCGCCGTGGTGGCCGGTTTCCTGGTCGACCCACGGGTAGTGATTGGCGCGGCAGTGATCTATGGGGTATTGATTGCCTACTTTGCTTTCTACAGCCGCCACCACCTGGTAGCCGGTACACCGGAAGAGGAATTCGCCGCGATCCAGCAGGCCGAAGAGACCCTGCACTGATTGCCGCCACCCGCCGCGGGCCAGCCCGCGGCTCTGGAGATTCTGTATGGCAAGTTTCGTACACACGGTAGGCAACATGGTCTACCGCTTCGACAGCCTCAAGGAAGTATTGGCCAAGGCCAGCCCCGCACGCTCGGGTGACTTCCTGGCGGGGGTTGCTGCCAGCAACGACGGCGAACGGGTCGCCGCGCAGATGGCCCTGGCCAATATCCCGCTGACGCATTTCCTGAATGAGGCGCTGATCCCTTACGAACAGGACGAAGTTTCCCGCCTTATCATCGACACCCACGACGCCCGGGCCTTCGGCCCGGTAAGCCACCTGACCGTGGGCGGCCTGCGCGACTGGTTGCTGGGCGAAGAGGCCAACGAAGACAGCCTGCGCGCCCTGGCGCCCGGGCTGACGCCGGAAATGGCTGCCGCCGTGTCGAAAATCATGCGCGTGCAGGACCTGGTGCTGGTGGCGCAGAAAATCCGCGTGGTCACCCGGTTCCGCGGCACCATGGGCCTGCGCGGGCGCCTGTCGACCCGGCTGCAGCCGAATCACCCGACCGATGAGCCAGCCGGTATCGCCGCCAGCATTCTCGACGGCCTGCTGTACGGCAACGGCGACGCCATGATCGGCATCAACCCGGCCACCGACAGCATCGCCTCGATCTGTGCCCTGCTGGAAATGCTCGATGCAATCATCCAGCGCTACGACATTCCCACCCAGGCCTGCGTGCTGACCCACGTCACCACCTCGATCGAAGCCATCAACCGTGGCGTGCCGCTGGACCTGGTGTTCCAGTCCATTGCCGGCACCGAGGCAGCCAACGCCGGGTTTGGCATCAATCTGAACGTATTGCAGGAGGGCTACGAGGCTGGGCTGTCGCTGAAGCGCGGCACCGTCGGGCAGAACCTGATGTATTTCGAAACAGGCCAGGGCAGCGCCTTGTCGGCCAACGCCCACCATGGCGTCGACCAGCAAACCTGTGAAACCCGCGCCTATGCCGTAGCCCGCCATTTCAAGCCGTTTCTGGTCAACACCGTGGTCGGCTTCATCGGCCCGGAATACCTATACAACGGCAAGCAGATCATCCGGGCCGGCCTCGAAGACCACTTCTGCGGCAAGCTGCTGGGCGTACCGATGGGCTGCGACATCTGCTACACCAACCACGCCGAAGCCGACCAGGACGACATGGACACCCTGCTGACCCTGCTGGGTGTGGCCGGGATCAACTTCATCATGGGCATACCCGGCTCTGACGACATCATGCTCAATTACCAGACCACCTCGTTCCATGACGCGCTTTACGCGCGCCAGACCCTGGGCCTGAAGCCCGGGCCGGAGTTCGAGGCATGGTTGGCTCATACCGGCATCTTCACCCAGGCCGACGGCCGGGTGCGCTTTGGTGACAACCTGCCGCCGGCTTTCCGCCAGGCCTTGGCCCAGCTTGCATAGGGATGACCATGAACCGCACGCCTACCCCTGACAACCCCTGGCTGGCCTTGCGCACCCTGACCCCGGCGCGCATCGCCCTGGGCCGTGCCGGCACCAGCCTGCCGACCGGGGCGCAGCTGGATTTCCAGTTCGCCCATGCCCAGGCCCGCGACGCCGTGCACCTGGCCTTCGACCATGCTGGCCTGGCCACTCAGTTGAAAGAAAAGGGCCGCGACAGCCTGGTGCTGCACAGCGCCGCGAGCGACCGCCACCAGTACCTGCAGCGCCCGGACCTGGGCAGGCGCCTGAATGACGATTCGATCAGCACGCTGCGCCAGCACGCCCAGGCCAACCCCGGTGGCGTCGACCTGGCCATCGTGGTCGCCGATGGCCTGTCGGCCTTGGCCGTTCATCGCCACACCCTGCCGTTCCTGACCCGTTTCGAGGAGCAAGCCGCCGCCGATGGCTGGACCTGTGCGCCGGTGGTGCTGGTAGAACAGGGCCGGGTAGCAGTCGCCGATCAGGTGGGCGAATTGCTGGGCGCACGGATGACCGTGATGCTGATCGGCGAGCGCCCGGGGCTCAGCTCGCCCGATAGCCTTGGCCTGTACTTTACCTACGCGCCCAAGGTCGGCCTGACCGATGCCTACCGTAACTGCATCTCCAACGTGCGCCTGGAGGGCCTGAGCTATGGCATGGCGGCGCACCGCCTGCTGTACCTGATGCGCGAAGCCTGTCGGCGCCAGCTTTCCGGGGTGAATCTGAAGGACGAAGCCGAGGTCCATAGCCTGGAGAGTGACAACGCTGGCAACCAGAAAGGCAACTTCCTGCTCGGCAAAGGGTAAAAAACATGTAACGGAAGGCGGATTGCACTTGTGACGCGCATTGGGCAGCATGCCCTTGAAAGCTGCTGGCATTCCGCTGTTTCCCCAAATGGACTCTGAGGGCCGCACATGCGCATCATCAAGGCAACCCTGGAACACCTCGACCTGCTCACGCCGTTGTTCGTCAAATACCGTGAGTTCTATGGGCAGCTGCCCTACCCCGACAGTTCGCGCAGCTTCCTGGAAAAGCGCCTGAAACGGGATGAATCGGTGATCTATCTGGCGCTGCCGGAAGACGACGACAGCAAGCTGCTGGGCTTCTGCCAGCTTTACCCGAGCTACTCATCGCTGTCGCTGAAGCGGGTATGGATTCTCAACGATATCTACGTGGCCGAGGATTCGCGGCGCATGCTGGTGGCCGACCACCTGATGCGCGAGGCGAAGAAGATGGCCAAGGACACCAACGCGGTACGCCTGCGGGTCTCAACCAGTGCCGGTAACGAGGCAGCCCGCAAGACCTACGAATCCATTGGCTTTCGCAAGGACACCGAGTTCGAGAACTACATCCTGCCGATCAGTCAGGATTGACCTCTCAAAACAGGGCAGCGCATTTGTAGGAGCAGCCTTGCGCTGCGAAAGGGCCGGTACGGCAAATGATTGCCTGTGGCCTTACTGGCCTCTTCGCAGCGCAAGGCTGCTCCTACAGGTGCTCTGTGTTGACCCACAAACTCCCTACCGTAACCCCCCGCTACAAACTCCCCGGGCATGTTCTTCACTTCGCCGTATAATGCCCCACCTGTCATGTGTGAAAATTTACCCATCGCCAGGTAACCGAGCCTACGCCCAAGAACACAGGTGCTGTACATGGATTTCAACCCGCTGGACCTTATCCTGCATCTCGATGCCTACCTCGATCTGCTGGTCACCAATTACGGTCCATGGATCTACGCCATCCTGTTCACCGTGATCTTCTGTGAAACCGGGCTGGTGGTCATGCCGTTCCTGCCGGGCGATTCGTTGTTGTTCATTGCCGGCGCCGTAGCTGCGGGCGGCGGCATGGACCCGGTACTGCTGGCTGGCCTGCTGATGGCAGCGGCAATCCTGGGCGACAGCACCAATTACGTGATCGGCCGAACGGCCGGCGAGCGGTTGTTCAATAACCCCAACTCGAAAATCTTCCGCCGCGACTACCTGCAGCGCACCCACGAGTTCTATGAACGCCATGGTGGTAAAACCGTGACCCTGGCGCGCTTCCTGCCCATCCTGCGCACCTTCGCCCCGTTTGTTGCCGGTATTGCCCACATGCATTACCCCCGCTTCCTCGGCTTCAGCGTCGCCGGTTCGCTGCTGTGGGTCGGCGGCCTGGTCACCCTGGGTTACTTCTTCGGCAACGTGCCGTTCATCAAGCAGCACCTGTCGCTGATGGTGGTGGGCATCATCGTCCTGTCGCTGGTGCCAATGATCCTCGGCCTGCTGCGTGGCCGCCTGGGCCGTGCGGCCAAGGCTCACTGAACGCTCGAAGCACAGCAGACATGTGGTCATTCAGCGCCTGGCGGCGCAAGCGCACCCTGGCGCGCTACCCCATCGCCCCCCAGCAATGGCAGGCCGTGCGCGCGCGCCTGCCGATGCTGGACGGCATCAGTGACGAAGAAGACCACTGGCTGCGCGAAGCCTGCATCCTTTTCCTGCTCGACAAACACCTCACCTGCCTGCCAGGCGTCGAGCCGGACGATGAGCAACGGCTGTTCCTGGCCGCCCAGGCCCAGTTACCGTTGCTGCACCTGGGCGACCTGAACTGGTACCAGGGTTTTCACGAAATCATCCTTTACCCCGACGACTTCAAAAGCCCCCAGCGCCACCGCGACGCCAGCGGCGTGGAGCACGCCTGGGATGGCGAGCACAGCGGCGAGGCCTGGCAACAGGGCCCGATCATCCTCGCCTGGAACGGCGTGCTGGCCAGCGGCGGCTGGGAAGCCTACAACCTGGTCATCCACGAACTGGCGCACAAGCTGGACATGCTCAACGGCGATGCCAATGGCCTGCCGCCGCTGCACAGCGGCATGCCTGTGGATGAATGGGCGCACGCCATGCAACAGGCCTACGACGACCTCAACCGCCAGCTGGACAACGACCCCGACGCCGAAACCGCCATCGACCCGTATGCCGCCGAAAACCCGGCAGAGTTCTTTGCCGTTACCAGCGAATACTTCTTCAGTGCCCCCGACCTGCTGCAGCAGGCGTATCCACGGGTCTACCATCAGCTGTCGCTGTTCTACCGCCAGGACCCGCTGGCGCGCCTGAGCCGGCTCCAGGCCGAACACCCCGACTACCGCGAAAGCCACGCCTGACGCGGCCACACATCAGGCCAGGCGTGGCATGCAGCGGCAGAATGTGCCTATAATCGCCGCCACTTTTTTGGTCAAACACGGGGGCACTGCCCAATGAGCTACAGCAAGATTCCGGCGGGCAAAGACCTGCCGAACGACATCTACGTCGCCATCGAGATCCCGGCCAACCACGCGCCGATCAAATACGAGATCGACAAGGACAGCGACACCCTGTTCGTCGACCGTTTCATGGCCACCCCGATGTTCTACCCAGCCAACTACGGCTTCATCCCGAACACCCTGGCTGACGACGGTGACCCGCTGGACGTGCTGGTGGTTACCCCTTACCCGGTAGCCCCAGGCTCGGTTATCCGCGCCCGTCCGGTCGGCATCCTGAACATGACCGACGACGGCGGCGGCGACGCCAAGGTCATCGCTGTACCGCACGACAAGCTGTCGCAGCTGTACGTCGACGTGAAGGAATACACCGACCTGCCAGCCCTGCTGATCCAGCAGATCGAGCACTTCTTTGCCAACTACAAAGATCTCGAGAAAGGCAAGTGGGTCAAGATCGAAGGCTGGGACGGCGCCGACGCCGCCCGTGCTGCGATCACCAAATCGGTTGCTGCCTACAAAGGCTGATACCGGTTGTGCAAAAAACCCCGCCTCGGCGGGGTTTTTTTTGTCCGGATGGAGGGTGCGGAGACTGGCGGTAATAAATCTTACGCAGTCCTACACCAACGCCCTACAAACGGGCCCTTTTCGTACAATTTCCGTCAACACTCGGTTCATATCCTTACTGGCAACCCGCCGCTACACTCGCGGCCATGAACACTTCCGGCGACCGCCTCAAAGCCCTTCTTCACGAATGTGGCCTGACCTCTTCTGATTTCGCTGCCCAGCGCAGCGTCACACCACAGCACGTCAACAACTGGTTAAAACGCGGCGTCCCCCTGGCCCGGCTGGACGAACTGGCCGATTTGTTCTGTGTGCATCGTCGTTGGCTGCGCACGGGCGAAGGGCCCAAACACCCCAACCCGATCCTGCGCAACTTTCCGCCCCGCCCGGCACCCGCCAACACCCCAAGCCCCTTGTCGGTGCATCGCGGCCGGGTACTGAATGTGCCCTACCACGAGGTACGTAACGGCCTGCTTTCGCCAGCTGCCGGACAACACCTGCGCCTGCCAGCAAAAGCCCTGAAAGAGCTGGGTGTACGCCCTCGCAACGCCGTCTGCCTGGCGATGCCGGCCAGCAACATGGCCCCGCTGATTCCACTGGACGCTACCCTGGCCATCGATCTGGGCATGACCCAGGTGGTCGAAGGCGAAACCTATGCCTTGTTGCACAACGGCACGCTGAGGGTGAACTACCTCAGCCTCGGCCAGCACGGCACGCTTTACCTGCACAGCCATGACCGGCACAACTACGCGGCCGAACGCTACACCGCCGCGCAGCGTCAGGCCCAGAGGCTGGAAATCATCGGCTGGGTGTTCCACTGGTCGCATTTCCGCCAGCAACGGCCCGGCTGAAACACCCTGTGCCATTTTTTGCTGGGCAGACCGCGCGAGCCCTTGTATGCTACGCCGCACATTCAGCCCCGACCGGCGCAAGCCGCAGTCCAGAGGGCTCGGCAATATCCCACACGGTTATCTGCCATCTCTTTCAGGCCCTTGATGGCCACACAGTTAAGGCGGTTGCGACTTACCATAAATTAGTCGGAGCCGTCCCCGAGAAGCCGGCCACAAGCCGGCTTTTTAATGCCCGCAGAAAATTCGCGGCGCTGGCAAAACCCTCCCGGTCAGCGCCCACCAACTCGATATCAT
>NZ_JABMCW010000260.1:0-7961 GCF_013179705.1 Pseudomonas sp. CM25
AGTGGCCGCTGGATAAGGTGCAGCAGGCTGCGGAACGTTGGGCGACTGAGGTAAATAATACGCTCGGCTACCGGATTGACTCTGAGGCAGCCCGGCAGTATATGCAGGGTCTGATGCTGCATCTGGTGTATCTGGGTGCATTCGCGTTAGAGGACCTCGCGAGCTACCGCAGGAATGCTGGGAAGTCTTATCTGCTGAACCTCCTTGATTACGCGCCGGCCAGCGGTCCGTCTGCCTCTCGTCCACGTTATCCGGCAGCGAGTAATGGTGATGGCTTTGAAGTGCTTTCTGGAAGCCAGGGCGCTACCTGGTATCAGCGTTGGCTGGCTTGTCTGAATCCGGGAGAGTTGGTCGATCGAAAACAGTTGGAGTCGGTGTTGGGGGCGTCGTTCAAGGCTCTTTGTTCGACTGGGCTGCTTAAAGAGGAGCTGAGTGAGCGTGGTGTTCAATTGTGGGCGCTGGTGCCTGAAGTGCTGCAAGTCACCTCGGAAGTGCATGGCGTAGAGTGCCCGGGCCATCGTTCTCTTCTGTTGCCGGCAAGCCATGCCAAGGCTTGGCTAGGCATGCCGCTGTTGAACGCGGCACACCCGGATCTGCATTACTTGCAAGTTGTACCCCCACGTGACTCGCTGTATCGCAACCTGTTCCGCCATGGCGTCATTCACAGGGTGATAGCTCATGAGCATACCGGGCTGCTATCCACACCGGAGCGGATCCGCGTCGAGAACAGTTTTATGCGTGAGGGTGGCAAACCGTGGGAATACAATCTGCTGTCTGCTACGCCGACCCTGGAAATGGGTATCGACATTGGCAACCTGTCCAGCGTGCTGCTTTGCTCCGTGCCGCCAGCACAGGCAAATTACCTGCAGCGTGTTGGGCGAGGTGGGCGGCGTGATGGCAACTCCTTCGTTCTGACCGTGGCCAACGGTCGGCCCCATGACCTGGTGTTCTACGCCGACCCGAGCCGCATGCTGGATACCCCGGTGGAGCCCCCAGCTGTTTTTCTCAAAGCGCGATATGTGTTGCGTAGGCAACTGCTGGCATATGCCATGGACTGCTGGACCAAGGAATCCAAGGGCGACAACCTAGTGCCTTCGACTATGCAGCCGGTGCTGGATGCGGTGGAAAAGGTCCAAGAAGACCGCTTCCCCTATACCCTGTTGAATTTCCTTAAACACAACATGCAGGAAATTTGGGATGGTTTCAGTGTTTATGTAGCCAGAGAGCTCAGTGGTGATGATCTTGAGTTGCTGCGCCAGTTCTTGTTTGGCGGGCCGCAGCATCTGGATGACCATTTGCAGTTGTATGTGCTTGGGCGACTCAAGGTGGTTGCTGATGAGCGGGCAAATATGGCAGCGCGCAGTGCGGATCTGAAAAAGCAGATAGATAAGCTAGCCAAGGCACCGCAGGACGAGCATACCCGTGAAGAACTCGCTGAGCTTGAGCGAGAGCGTGAGGGTTTCAATCGCTTGCGCTATGTGATGAACCGGCGCGAAACGCTCAATTTCCTAACAGATGAAGGCTTACTCCCCAACTACGCCTTCCCTGAGGAAGGAGCGACCTTGCATTCGGTTATCTTCCGATCAGAAAAAGCGATTTCTGGTGAGGGGGCTGAGCGCGAATTGATAAAGCGCGAGTACGAATACCAGCGACCGGCACAGGCAGCGCTGACGGAATTGGCGCCTGAATCGGTGTTCTATGCCGGGAACCGCAAGGTGAAGATATCCCGAGTGGAAACCGCCAAAGGGCGCAATATTCAGGACTGGAGATTCTGCCCGCGATGCCATTACTCCGCAGCTGCGGACAACCCCACTGCAGGCTTCAGCGAAAAGATCTGCCCGCGTTGTCATACCAGTCAGTGGGGGGATTCAAGCGCTCGTACCAAGATGCTGAAGATGACTCAGGTGTATGCGTTTACTAACGCACGCGATGCGCTGTTGAACGACCACTCGGATGATCGGGAGCCGGTATTTTTTAGTAAGCAGATGCTGATCGATTTTAAGCCTGCAGATATCCATATCACTTGGGTTTTGGATGATAAGGATCGTCCGTTTGGTTTCGAGTTTATCCGCTCGGCGACTTTCCTTGAGGTGAACTTCGGTCGCCGTGATGGCGAGGAGATGATGTTCCAGGTGGCTGGCGAGGAGTTGCAGCGATCCGGTTTTGCCGTTTGTCGCGAGTGTGGCTCGGTGCAGAGCCGTAAGGTGATGGCAGGCAAGGGCGAGCCGGTTCATCTGAAGAGCTGCAGCTATGCCAAGGGCGTGAAAAAGCTTGTCAATGGCGGTGACGACTTTGGACTGGACAACTGCCTGTATCTGTACCGCCAATTTACCTCGGAAGCCCTACGTATTCTGTTGCCAAGACTGGCAACGGGGGGGACTGAAGAGCAGATTAACTCCTTCGTTGCAGCCCTGCAGTTGGGGCTCAAACGACGGTTTGGCGGCAAAGTTGACCATCTGCGAGTAGCCCACCAGAGCGAGCCGATAGGGGAAACAGACGAACGTCGACATTTTATTGTGTTGTACGACTCCGTGCCCGGCGGGACTGGGTATCTGCATGAGCTACTGAGCCGGGCTGAGAACATGCAGTCTGTGTTCCGCATGGCTTACGATGTCATGGAGACGTGTGATTGCTACGAGCACACTATGGATGGTTGTTATCGCTGCCTGCTGGAGTACCGCAATGCCTATGGCATGGAGAGCACCAGTAAGGCGATAGCCTTGGAAATGCTCAAGGACATTGTCGAGGGTGAGCATGAGTGGGTGCAGAACAGCGAGTCCCTAAGTTCCCTCTCCGGTAATCCATGGGTGGAGAGTGAGCTGGAAGCACGTTTCCCGGAGGCGCTTGCGCGATTCAGTGGTATGGATTGCGTCAGCGGTCAGAAGGTCAGGGTATCGGCTGACATCATCCACGGTAAGACCGGTTACCGGCTGACGATCGGCGAGCAGGCCTACGAAATGGAGCCTCAGGTTGATCTGGGCAAGACTGAGGGTGTCCAGTTTGCCAGTCGGCCGGATTTCGTGCTTTGGCCTGCATCGGCTGATTTCAAGCCAGTTGCGATCTTCCTTGATGGCTACCAATTTCACGGGCGGAAGAGTAGCGAGGATCTGATCAAGCGACAAAGCTTGATGCATGCCGGTTTCGTGGTATGGACGTTGAACTGGTATGACGTTAACAAGGTGATTGGTGATAAAGCCTTGGATGTGCCTTTACTAACCAGTATGACTTCACCAGCACAGCATCACCAAGCGATCGCGGGGTTGGCAAAATTGGCAGGGACAGCCAATACGGCTCAACACCTGAGCATGCCCACCTTCGACTTACTCATGCACTTTCTTGCCGATCAGAATCCGCAAGCGTTGTCGGAGCAGGCGCTATTTTTCATTCTGCAATGCTTACCGGCTGCTTCGTTGGCCGACGCAGAAGTTCGGGCGAAGCTTTTGCAAAGCCTCCATGGCCTGCCGGTAAGCTTTACCGATCAGCAACCTGAGTCGATAGCTCTCGCGGGTGCGGTGGAAATCAAGGATGCGCAAGGGGCTGCACTGATCAGCTTGGGCTTTATTGCCGGTGCGGATTTGGTCAGACAGTTTGATCTGAACCAAGCCTTGGTGTCATTTTGCTACGTCTTGAAGCAAGGCAGTGAAGAGGCTGCTCGCTACCAATGGCAGAGATTCTGGTCCGCCGTGAATTTTCTGCAGTTCCTTCCGTTGCTTTATGCCTGGACGCCCGAGTCCAAGCACGATGGGACAGCAGCAGGCTTACTCTGGCCGTTGGTTGGTGCGATGGCCGAAGGGTTGGTCGAAGCACGCCAATTGCCCGACTGGTTCCAACTGCTGGATCAGAATATAGCCACTGCCTTGGGCGAGCATCAGATTGCTTGGCCCATGTCTGCTGTTGTCGGCGATGCGGTTATGGATGAACAGGGTGAGGTGGTCGGTGAAGCAGAGCTGCTCTTGCCAGAGCAGAAAATTGCTCTGCTGCTCGAGCATTTGAAAGACCAGCAGGCGGCGATGGCGTATTTGCAGAAAGCAGGTTGGAACATCGTTTCCAGTGCCAAGGACCTGGTTAAAGCCATCACCCAATTAAATTCAGGAGCCTGAGATGGTTAGTATTGCGTTTTCGGACAAATATTTTGACAGCCTGTTGAAGCTTACGCCGAACGAGCAAGCTCAGGCTAACAAGGCGGTTATGCTATTTCAGCAAGATCCGCAACATGGCGGTCTCCACTACGAAAAGCTGACAGCTTTCAGGGATGACAAACTGCGTTCGATCCGGGTGAATCAAGATGTTCGAATCATCCTGGCGACAGTGGAGAAACAGAACTTATATCTGATGCTCTACATCGACCACCACGAGCAGGCTTACTTTTGGGCGGCGCGTCGTAAGGTCGAGATCAACCCCAACACAGGCAGTCTGCAAGTGTTTACTGTCCAGGAGCACGAGTTGGCGGCACCCGAACAACCTGCCATGGTTGCACAGCCTGGGTTGTTTGATGCCATCCGCGATCGTCAGCTGACTCAGTTGGGAGTGCCGGAGGAGGCCTTGCCACTGGTGCGTAGCATGAAGATCGAGGCTGACCTGGAGACGGCGCGTCTAAATGAGCAGATCCCGGCAGATGTACATGATGGTTTGTTCATGCTGATGGCTGGCGCCAGCTTCGAGGAGGCTTTCAACGAGGTTGTTCCAGAAGTCACACAGCAGGTGGATACCGACGACTTCACTACGGCTTTGGCGCGCCCCGAATCTCGGGCGTGTTTTGTTGTGGCAGAAAATGAAGAGGCACTGCGGGAGGTGCTCAATCAATCGCTGGAGAAATGGCGTGTTTTCCTGCACCCGGCGCAGCGGCGTTTAGTGGAAGGCAAGAAGACTGGCCCGGTGCGAGTGCTGGGTGGTGCCGGTACTGGCAAGACCGTAGTGGCCATGCATCGTGCTAAATGGCTGGTCGAGCATGTGGCCAATCCAGGCAATAAGGTGCTGTTCACCACCTTCACTCGCAACCTAGCGACGGATATCCAGCAAAATCTGAACAAGATTTGCAGCCCGGCACAACGCGAGTGTATCGAGGTGATCAACCTGGATGCTTGGGTGATCAGCTTCCTGAAGAAGCAGGGTTATGACTATGGGCTGTTGATGAATGCCCAGCAGGAAAGGCAACTCTGGGAGCAGGCTTACTCCGAGAAGCCAGCTGGCTCTGAGCTGAGTTTGGCGTTCTTCCAGGAAGAATGGGCTAGGGTGGTTCAGCCCCTATCGATCATGACTGCCGATGAGTTCAAGACCGCTTCCCGTATTGGTCGGGGCACGCCACTGAATAGACAGCAGCGTATCGATATCTGGCCTGTGTTTGAACGCTACCGAAATCTACTCTCCAGCAATTACCTCAAGGAACCGGATGACGCTTATCGCGATGCGCGCCGGCTGCTTGAAAGCCGTGCTGAGCTCCGGCCGGAGCTGTGCGCGGTTATCGTGGATGAGGCGCAGGATATGGGCACCCAGGCATTCATGCTGATTCGTGCTCTGGTACCTCCGAGTTCTAACGACTTGTTCATTGTCGGGGATGGGCACCAGCGCATTTATGGCAAGAACAAGGTGATATTGGGCCAATGTGGTATCGATATACGAGGTCGCAGTTCTCGCCTCAAAGTGAACTACCGTACTACGGATGAAACCCGAAAGGTCGCGATTAGTGTGCTTGAGGGGGTGTCAGTGGACGATCTTGATGGCGGCGATGATACCAACGCCTATTACCATTCGCTGATGCACGGACCTAGTCCAGTTATCGTGTGTTTTGCTGGTATGGATGAGCAGGTACGACAGGTAATGCTGGACCTTCAGGCCAATGCTTTGGCTCCTGAGAATTGCTGCGTGATTGCTCGTACCCGCAAGGAGTTAATAGAAATTCAAGCTACATTCGAGAGCTATGGCTTGCGCTGTCATATGCTTGATCGTGACAGTGTCTCCACCCCTGATGATTCCATCAATCTGGCGACGATGCACCGTGTAAAGGGGCTTGAATTTGATGCGGTATTCATTCTGTCTGTGAATAAGGGCTTGGTACCCCTGGACTTCGTGGTTAGTCAGGCAGCTGATCTGGTGACCAGACGCCAGAAGGAAAACGAGGAGCGTGCGCTTATTTACGTCAGTCTGACCAGGGCCCGAAAGCTGGCATTTGTCTATGGGTACGGACAGATGAGTGAGTGGTTTTGAAATAGAAAGCCACGGATGGGGTGGTGAGGCATAACTCTCTAAACTCTCAATGCGCGCTGGAGGCGATGGCTTGCCTTTGGTCGCATTGGAAGACTGAGTTGGGGGAATATAAAAAGGATGTTATTATGGCTGTTGCATGGTTCAGATAACTATGCAGCAGCAGGTGACTCCCGAAGGATGCTGCAATTAGTGCTTTGCACGGCCGCTGCGCGGCTACATTTTCAGTTGCAGTCTCCAGATCACCATGTCACCTGGTATCTCTGGAGATATTTTCATCGATTTTCGCCAAAGCATGACTTTTTATATGAACCTAAATGCTCTTGATTTATCTATATTAGGGTTCAATCTTAGTGAGCATTGGTTAGGTCCTCAGGGGGCGGATTTTTTCTCACCGTAACGTGCTATATTTGACAATACATGGTCCTATGAATCATGCGGCAGCAGGTGACTCCCAATGGATGCTGCTAAAGGTGCTTTGCACGCCGCTCCGCGGCTACATTTTTTGCTGCGTCTCCAGATCGCCATGTCACCTGGTATCTCTGGAGACATTTAGCGATCTTTGTTTAACGCTTGTTCCTTTTTTGATATGAGCTGAAATAGTTCTATTTTGCTTTCCATGGAGATCATTTGTTCGTGGGCCTCAGTTAGGTTTGCAGTGTCTATGTCTTTTATTTCGTCATATCCAAATCTTATATAGCGTGATTCATTGGTGGTTATATGCTTAAGCCGCTTGTGATAGGTGAATGAGTTTTCTATCTTCATTATGTAAGTATGGAGGTGTGAAAATGTAGGTGCTTCGACAAAGCTACTGATTTTGCGACGGCATACAAAAGGGTTGTTTGCAGCTTTGTGATTTAGACCTTTGTTCTTGAATAGCACTACTTCATTATTTTTCTTTAGCCAGTATCGACCTACATCAAACCAGTAGCCTTGGTCTGCGATTGCCTCTACTTTCATGGCTCCAAGTTGATCTGAAATTAGATTATGATTGCTTTTAAAGAATTCATCAATTGCGTCGCGCTGGATGGAGATGTGAATTGAATCAATATTTACATAACATAATTCGACGCCTTTATGATTTATTAGTCGTTCGATTGTTTTAACCATTTTTAGCCGAGCAGCGGCCACCACTTGCGAAGAAAGGCTAAAGAGTGTATCGCTAGCGCCTGCGTCTAGGTAGGACAGCTGATAACCTTGATGTGTCGGAGTAAGTTCGAAGTATTTATGGCGAGTTAAGAAATCAATAATTTTTTCAGAACTGATTGAGTCGAGGTTCATCGAATATTCAGTAGATAGGAACTCTCTAACTTTTCCCATGCTTTCGAAGGACTGTTTAGAGAAGCGGTTTTGGTTCGTAGCGCTGTGCATGTGCTGTATGGATGCTTTGCACAAATTTTCCTTAACTCGATCCCCACGCCGCCTATGATATATTCTCTGAGAATAAAGATTTAGCCCTGTGCGAAGTAAAGGATGTTCAATCGTATCTTCACTGTACAGGCCTTCAATAATTTCAATGCTGTCAAAAAAATCGACATAATACTCGACTTCATCATTATGGAGAAGCGTCTCTATATTGTCTCCATAGCTTAGTTGGAAAAAATAAGACTTGCCAAGTCGTTTGTACCGGAATGGATGGTGATCAAGAAGGAAACTTTGCTTTGCTCCCATGAGACGAACTCGGTAGAGGCCATTTTTTAGATTTTTGGAGTCGATCGGTTGGCCCAAGAAGCTCTTATATTCTATCGAAGCTGGATTGC
>NZ_JABMCW010000261.1:0-7933 GCF_013179705.1 Pseudomonas sp. CM25
GCAAAAGGCGGCTGATCGAGCGCAGTTTCGGGCCGTTTGGCGGGCATTTGGGGGAAGTTGAGCTGGTGGTCTGAACCTTCGGTGTTGCCTGGGCGGGCCTCTTCGCGGGTGAATCCGCTACCACAGGTTCAGCACAGGCCTCAGGCTTGTAGTAGTCCCTGTGGGAGCGGATTTACCCGCGAAGAGGTCAGCACAGGCAACATCACATTCACAGGGTCTTATTGGCCCCAGGCCCGATCATCCGCGCCAGCCCAAGGTTCTTCAGGGCCAATTGCAGCGAACTGTGGATAACTTGCGGGTTGTCATGGCTCAAGGCGTCGGCCAGCAACTCCTTGGCCTTGCTCATGTTCACCTGGCGCAGCATCCATTTCACCTTGGGCAGGTTGGTGGCGTTCATCGACAGGCTGTCAAAGCCCATGGCCATCAACAGGATCGCCGCAGCCGGGTCACCGGCCATTTCGCCACAGATGCTGACCGGCTTGCCTTCACCATGGGCATCGCGCACCACCGTGTTCAGTGCCTGCAGCACCGCCGGGTGCAGGTAGTCGTAAAGGTCGGCCACCCGCGGGTTGTTGCGGTCCACCGCCAGCAGGTACTGGGTCAGGTCGTTGGACCCTACCGACAGGAAGTCCACCTGCCGCGCCAATTCCTTGGTCTGGTACACCGCTGCAGGAATCTCCACCATCACGCCCACTGGCGGCATGGGCACATCAGTGCCCTCGTCGCGTACTTCGCCCCAGGCGCGGTGGATCAGGTGCAGGGCCTCTTCCAGCTCGTGAATCCCGGAAATCATCGGCAGCAGGATGCGCAGGTTGTTCAGGCCCTCGCTGGCCTTGAGCATGGCGCGGGTCTGCACCAGGAAGATTTCCGGGTGGTCGAGGGTGACGCGGATGCCACGCCAGCCCAGGAACGGGTTTTCTTCCTTGATCGGGAAGTACGACAGCGCCTTGTCGCCGCCGATGTCCAGGGTACGCATGGTCACCGGCAGCGGGTGGAACGACGCCAGTTGCTCACGGTAGATCGCCAGCTGCTCCTTCTCGCTGGGGAAGCGCTGCTGGATCATGAACGGCACTTCGGTGCGGTACAGCCCTACCCCTTCAGCGCCGCGCTGCTGGGCGCGGGCAACATCAGCGAGCAGGCCGGTGTTGACCCACAGCGGCATGCGATGGCCGTCGGGGGTGACGCATGGCAGTTCGCGCAGGGCGTCCAGGCCTTGAGCCAGCTGGCGCTCCTCCTCCACCACTTCGCTGTACTGCTTGCGCAGCACTTCGCTGGGGTTGGTGAACACCTCGCCCTTGTAGCCATCGACGATCAGCTCGATGCCATCGACCTTGGAATAAGGCAGGTCGACCAGGCCCATCACGGTAGGGATGCCCATGGCGCGAGCCAGGATGGCGACGTGGGAGTTGCCCGAGCCGAGTACCGAAACCAGGCCAACCAGCTTGCCTTCCGGCACTTCGCCGAGCATTGCCGGGGTCAGTTCTTCACTGACCAGGATGGTGTTGTCGGCGTACACCAGCGACTGCGAGCGGGCTTCCTGGAGGTAGGCCAGCAGGCGCCGCCCCAGGTCCTTGACGTCCGAGGCGCGCTCGCGCAGGTAGTCATCGTCCATCAGTTCGAAGCGGTTGACGTGCTCGCCGACCACCTGGCGCAGGGCGCCCTGGGCCCATTGGCCGGTCTTGATGACCTCGGTCACCTCGCCGCCCAGGGCTGCGTCTTCAAGCATCATCAGGTACACGTCGAACAACGCGCGCTCTTCCGGGCGCAGCTGGGTGGCCAGCTTGGCCGACAGCTTGCGCATGTCGTCGCGCACGCCTTCGAGGGCGTTCTGGAACAGCTTCAGTTCGGCGTCGATGTCATCGACGGCCTTGTCCGGCACCACCTCCAGGTCGGCCGGCGGCAGCATCACCACCGCACGCCCCACAGCGGCGCCTGGCGAGCCCGGCACACCGACGAAGCGCGCTTCCTGAATACCCTTGCCCTGGCGGCCCAGGCCACGGATCGAACCGGTGGCTTCGGCGTGGGCGATAACCCCGGCGAGCTGGGCGCTCATGGTGACCAGGAAGGCTTCTTCGCCCTCGTCGAACTGGCGGCGCTCCTTTTGCTGGATAACCAATACCCCGACCACTCGGCGGTGGTGGATGATCGGCGCCCCCAGGAAGGAGGCGAATTTTTCTTCGCCGGTTTCGGCAAAGTAGCGATAACGCGGGTGGTCGGCGGCGTTTTCCAGGTTCAGCGGCTCTTCGCGGGTACCGACCAGGCCGACCAGGCCCTCGTTGGGGGCCATGCTGACCTTGCCGATGGAACGCTTGTTCAGGCCTTCGCTGGCCATCAGCACGAAGCGGTTGGTTTCCGGGTCGAGCAGGTAGACCGAGCAGACCTGACTGCCCATGGCCTCCTTGACGCGCAAGACAATGATCCCCAACGCCGACTTGAGATCTTTGGCGGAGTTTACTTCCTGGACGATCTTGCGCAGCGTATTGAGCATGGCTCGGGGTCGAACTCCGTCGTCAGTCGCGCGTCAGCAGACGCGGTGCTAGCTCTTTCAGTGCGCGTCGATACACCTCGCGCTTGAATGTCACAACCTGGCCCAACGGATACCAATAGCTGACCCAGCGCCAGCCGTCGAATTCCGGCTTGCCGGTCAGGTCCATCCGCACCCGTTGTTCATTGCTGACCAGACGCAGCAGAAACCACTTCTGCTTCTGGCCGATGCACAGCGGCTGGCTGTGGGTACGGACCAGGCGCTGGGGTAAACGATAACGCAACCAGCCGCGGGTGCAGGCAAGAATTTCCACATCATCGCGTTCAAGGCCAACTTCTTCGTTCAGCTCACGGTACAGGGCGTCTTCCGGCGTCTCGTCAGGGTTGATACCACCCTGGGGAAATTGCCAGGCATCCTGGTTGATCCGTCGAGCCCATAGCACCTGCCCGGCATCATTCGTGAGAATGATCCCGACATTGGGGCGAAAACCATCCGGGTCGATCACGGCAGCAACCTCGCAAACGCATGTCACCGCATTGTTCCACAAAGCCTGCGAGCGCAGCAACGCGCCCGCCAAGCTTATGTGCAGCAGCGTGAAAACTCCGTATTCTGCGGGCCTACCTTGTGGCTGATGCGAGTGACCGCGATGCGCCTGGCTTTATTCGACCTGGACAATACCCTCCTCGGTGGCGACAGCGACCATGCCTGGGGTGACTACCTTTGCCAGCGTGGCATCCTCGACCCGGTTGCCTACAAGCAACGCAACGATGGTTTCTACCAGGACTACCTCGACGGCACCCTGGACCTGCCGGCCTACCTGGCCTTTTCCATGGAAGTCCTGGCGGCAACGCCTGCGTCCCGGCTCGACGAATGGCACCGCGACTTCATGCGCGACTGCATCGAGCCGATCATCCTGCCCAAGGCCCTGGCCTTGCTGCAGCAGCACCGTGAGGCTGGCGACCAGCTGCTGATCATCACCGCCACCAACCGCTTCGTCACCGCACCGATCGCCCGCCGCCTTGGAGTTCGCGTGCTGCTGGCGACCGAATGCGAGATGCGCGACGGCCGCTATACCGGGCGTAGTACCGATATACCGTGTTTTCGTGAAGGCAAGGTGACGCGGCTGGAGCGCTGGATGCTGGAGAACGGCTTTGATCTTGAGGACAGCTACTTCTATAGCGACTCGATGAATGATTTGCCGTTGCTGCAGCGGGTGACGCATGCGGTGGCGGTGGACCCGGACCCGCTGTTGCGGGCCGAGGCCGGGAAGCGTGGGTGGCCGGTGGTTTCGTTGCGCGATTGAAGTTTTCCTGGGCTGGCCTCTTCGCGGGTAAACCCGCTCCCACAGGTATCGCGCTGCCCTCAGGCATTGTGCAGTCCCCGTGGGAGCGGGTTTACCCGCGAAAGGGCCGGCACAGGCAACCCTGAACTGTCAGACTGGCTTGGCGCCCATCAACCCGGCGATGGACAAGAAACAGACCCCGCTGAACACCGCCAGCGCCAAGGTAAGCCGCAACCCCACAACTTCAGCCTTGCGCAACCGGTTCAGCCGCACCAGCAGCCACCAGACGGCAAACGCGCCCACGGTGTAGATGACACTGGAGGCCAGCACCCAGGTCTGCCCCAGCGGCCAGCCCACCAGGTGTACCAGCCACCAGCCGGTGAACGGCATGCTTGCCAGGCACAGGCCCATCACCAGCCAGACAAACACCAGAGGCCGGCGCAGCAGCTTGGCGTAGGCCTCGGTATCGCCATGACGGCGGGCGCGCACGGTCCAGATCGCCAGGCCCAGGGCGCCCAGCAGCAGCACTGCAGTGGCGATGATATGCAGGGTTTTCAGGGTGGTCAGGTGTTCCATGCTTCTGTTGTCCTTGAGCAGGCCATTTAGCGGTGGCGACTTCGCGGGCTTGCCCGCTCCCACAGGGATATCACAAGGCCTGCTGCCTGCGCAGTACCTGTGGGAGCTGGCTTGCCGGCGATAGGGCCATCAGCCCCAGCTTAGCTGCTCAACCAAGGAAGAGCTTGTACGCCGGGTTCTCGGTCTCATCCCAGTACGGGTAACCGATCTTGGCCAGCGCCGCCGGCACCAGGTGGCGCTCTTCCTCCGGCACCTGCAACCCCGCCACCACGCGCCCGTCCGCCGCACCGTGGTTGCGATAGTGGAACATCGAAATATTCCAGCGCCCGCCCAGCTTGTTGAGGAAGTTGAACAGCGCGCCTGGCCGCTCGGGGAATTCGAAGCGCAGCACCATCTCGTCACTGGCCCCGGCCGAATGCCCACCCACCATATGGCGAATATGCAGCTTGGCCAGCTCGTTATCGGTCAGGTCGGTAACCGGGAACCCCTGCTCGGTCAATTGCTGCACCAGGGCTGCACGGGGATCGTTTTCCGGATGAGTCTGAATGCCGACGAAGATGTGGGCTTCGTCAGAGGTGTGCTTGCGGTAGTTGAACTCGGTGATCTGGCGCTTGCCGATGGCTTCGCAGAAGGCCTTGAAGCTGCCAGGGCGCTCCGGAATGGTGACGGCGATGATCGCTTCGCGCTTTTCACCCAGTTCGGCGCGCTCGGCCACATGCCGCAGGCGGTCGAAATTGACGTTGGCACCGGAATCGATGGCCACCAAGGTCTGCCCGGTCACACCGTACAGCTCGACGTAGCGCTTGATGCCCGCCACACCCAAGGCGCCAGCAGGCTCGGTGATCGAGCGGGTATCGTCGTAGATATCCTTGATTGCTGCACAGATCTCATCGGTGCTGACCGTGACCACGTCATCCACATACTGGCGGCAGATATCAAAGGTGTGCTGCCCGATCTGCGCCACCGCCACGCCGTCGGCGAACAGCCCTACCTGCGGCAATACCACGCGCTCACCGGCCGCCATGGCCGCCTGCAGGCAGTTGGAATCGTCCGGTTCGACGCCGATCACCTTTATTTCCGGGCGCAGGTACTTCACGTAGGCCGCAATGCCGGCGATCAGGCCGCCACCGCCCACCGGGACGAAAATCGCGTCCAGCCGGCCAGGGTGCTGACGCAGGATTTCCATGGCCACGGTGCCCTGCCCGGCGATGGTGTGCGGGTCGTCGTAGGGGTGGATGTAGACAAAGCCCTTTTCATCCACCAGCTTCAGCGAATAAGCCAGCGCCTCGGGGAAGGAGTCGCCATGCAGCACCACCTTGCCACCGCGCGAGCGCACGCCTTCGATCTTGATCTCCGGGGTGGTCTTTGGCATCACGATGGTGGCCTTGATGCCCATCTCGCGCGCGGCCAGGGCCAGGCCCTGGGCGTGGTTGCCGGCCGAAGCGGTGACCACGCCACGGGCCAGTTCTTCCGCCGTCAGTTGCGCCAGCTTGTTGTAGGCCCCGCGAATCTTGAACGAGAACACCGGCTGCAAGTCTTCGCGCTTGAGCAGAATCTGGTTGCCCAGGCGCTTGCTCAGCTGCCCGGCGCTGTGCAGCGGGGTTTCGACGGCAACGTCATAGACGCGCGAGGTGAGGATCTTCTTGACGTACTGTTCGAGCATCGGGAAAGCATCACTGGGCCGCGGGACAAGGGCTGGGAGTCTACCCCAGCGCTACGTCGGGCGACCACAGCAAAGCCGTGCGAGCCGTTATACTAGGCAACTTTGAAACCGCCCCTGCCCCTCCCGGAGCCCGCATGACCCAGGACCAACTCAAACAGGCCGTCGCCCAGGCCGCTGTCGACTTCATTCTGCCCAAGCTGGATGACAAGAGCGTTGTCGGCGTCGGTACCGGTTCGACCGCCAACTTCTTCATCGACGCCCTGGCTCAGCACAAGACCGCTTTCGACGGCGCAGTGGCCAGTTCCGAGGCCACTGCCCAGCGCCTGAAGGGCCATGGCATCCCGGTCTACGAGCTGAACAGCGTCAGCGAGCTGGAGTTCTATGTGGACGGCGCCGACGAGAGCGACGCGCACCTGAACCTGATCAAGGGCGGCGGCGCAGCCCTCACCCGCGAGAAGATCGTCGCGGCCGTGGCCAGAACCTTCATCTGCATCGCCGACGGCAGCAAGCTGGTACCGGTTCTGGGCGCCTTCCCGCTGCCGGTCGAAGTGATCCCGATGGCGCGCAGCCACGTGGCACGTCAACTGGTCAAGCTGGGCGGCGACCCGGTGTATCGTGAAGGGGTATTGACCGACAACGGCAACGTCATCCTCGATGTGTACAACCTGCAGATCACCAACCCGGTGGAACTGGAAGCGCAGATCAACGCCATCGTTGGCGTGGTGACCAACGGCCTGTTCGCGGCGCGGCCGGCAGATGTACTGCTGCTGGGTACCGGCGAAGGCGTCAAGACCCTGAAGGTCGAGTAGTCCCCGGCGAGGGCTTTGCCCTCGATTCGCAGCACAAGGCTTCTCCTACAGAAGGCCGCAGGCACTGGATCTGATGCGGTCCTTGTAGGAGCAGCCTTGTGCTGCGAATGGGCCGCAACGCGGCCCCAACAGCTTAATTTGGCGACTGCTTGAACACATAGAACAGGTTCGGCTCACTGACCAGATAGATGGTCCCCGCCTCATCCATCGCAATCCCCTCCGCCTGCGGCACCGTCGCCTGCAAACCCTGAAAACCCTTGCGCAACGACAGGGTACTCAGCGGCCTGCCTTGCACATCCAGCTCCAGCACCAGCCGCGACTCATCCGACAACGCCAGCAGGTGCCCGCTGCGCTCATCGAACTGCAGACTCGACAGGTCGCGCACGAACAACCGCGAATCGCGTTTGTGGTCCTGCACCACATGCACTGCGTAGGGCTTCTCCGGGTTTTCATGAGGAAACCCATGCACCTCATAGATCAGCATCGGGTCACGTTCCTTGGCCACGAACAGGCGCTTGCCTGCCGAATCGTAGGCCAGGCCCTCGAAGCCCTTGTTGCCGTTCAGGCCAATGCCCAAGGTCAGCTGTTCGGCGTCACCGGCGTCGAGGAACATCGTGTCGTCCTCCAGGCGCACGCGAATCAGCCGCTGCTGGCGCTCGTCGGTGATCACATAACTGTTGGGCCCGATGTACTCCACGGCTTCCGGGTCACCAAAGCCGGTCAGCGGCACCCGGCGCAGAATGCGGCCTTCAAGCGACAGCTCGATCAGCTCCGAGCGGGCATTGGTGACAGTGAACAGGGTCTTGCGGTCGGGGTCGTAGGTCAGCGCCGAAAGGTCGTCATCCAAGCCGTCGACCGGCTGCGCCTCTACCACTACCCGGTAGCGGTCAAGGCCGATGCTCTGCTCGGCGGGCTGCCACCACGCCTTCAGGTTGAACCAGCCGCGCTCGAACAAGCGAAACTCCTGCCCGGCCCAGCCAAGCAGGAACACGCCGATAACGGCCACAACAAGGAACAGGCGAACAAAACGGCGCATAAGGCAGACTCGGCACAAGGGTGGCGAATCTAACCATTAATGGCTGAAACATAGCTTAATGCCAGCGTCAGAAAAGCCTGAA
>NZ_JABMCW010000262.1:0-7904 GCF_013179705.1 Pseudomonas sp. CM25
ACGAAGTTCATGTGGATCTTGGTGAACACCTTCGGGTCTTCGCTGGCACGCTCGGCTTCCAGGAACGCTTCGCAGCTTTCCACCGCCTGGCGCGACTTCTTCAGAATGCTGACCACATCAAAGCTGCTGCAGCCACCCAGGCCCAGCAGCAGCATTTCCATCGGTCGCACACCCAGGTTGCGGCCGCCGGCCTCGGGCGGACCGTCCATCACGACGACATGGCCGCTGCCCGATTCGCCGAGAAACATTGCCTCACCGGCCCACTGGATACGTGCCTTCATCTACCCGGACTCCTGATTTTCGGAAAAGGGTGTCAGCTTAGACCTTGTGCGGCTGTGGGAAAAGCACGAGACGTGTCGGTTTAGTACCGAAACATCCTGTAGTGTCTGATAAGCTGGCGCCAATTGACTGGCGCCTGCCGCCAGCCCCACCCCTATAAAAAGCCTATGCCTCGTATCGAACAGGATTTCGTGATGGTTGCCTCCGCCCTAGCCGCCAAGATCAAGAACATCGACAAGCTGCTGGTCCATTGCCAGCGCCGCCGCTACACCGCCAAAAGCAACATCATCTGCGCTGGCGACCGGGCCGAGACACTCTCGTTCATCATCAAGGGTTCGGTCACCATCATCATCGAGGACGACGACGGCCATGAAATGATCATCGCCTACCTCAACCAAGGTGATTTCTTTGGCGAGTTGGGCCTGTTCGAGCCCGTTGACGGTGAGCAGCAGCGCAGTGCGTGGGTACGCGCCAAGACCGAATGCGAAGTGGCCGAAATCAGTTACGAGAAGTTTCGCGAACTCGCTCGCCAGGACCCGGAGATCCTCTACGCCCTGGGTGGCCAGATGGCCCAGCGCCTGCGCAACACCACCCGCAAGGTCGGCGACCTGGCATTCTTTGATGTTACCGGGCGGGTGGCACGTTGCCTGCTGGAGCTGTGCAAGCAACCCGATGCCATGACCCACCCGGATGGCATGCAGATCAAGATCACCCGCCAGGAAATCGGCCGGATTGTCGGCTGCTCACGGGAAATGGTCGGCCGCGTCCTCAAAGACCTCGAGGAGCGCAGCCTGGTACAGGTCAAGGGCAAGACCATGGTGGTCTACGGCACTCGCTAGTCCTTGGGCAGGTCAGCCAATACCTTGGCATAGGCCTGCGACAAGCGCTCGAACCACGGCGCTTCTGGCGCTACTTCGTGCAGCGCGATGTGGGCATCGGCACGGCAGCGCTGCTCCAGCTCGCAGCACTCGTTGAAACGGTTGACCGCCGCCACCATCGACTCACGCTCGTTGTCCAGCAGCAGTGCGCCATGCACCAGCACCACCGGGCGCTTGCCGCCCAGCCCCTGGCGCCAGCGCTGGGCGGTGCCGACCAGTTTGCGGCCATTGAGGTTGACGTTGTAGCGGCCGTCGCAGAAGGCCCCATCGATTTCGCCCACCGAGGCCACCCCACCCCACTCGCGCAGCACATCGCACAATGGCAGGCACAGCCGTTCGTAGGCGTTCTCGATACGTCCATGGTCGCCCTCGCTGCGCGGGGCTACGTAGACCAGCGCCACGTTCACCGTCGAATGCGACTGCGGCACCGGCTCCCCGCCGGTTTCGCGCAGCAGCACCGGCCACCCGGCAATCGCCAGCTCCGAGCAGGCGGCTTCGAAATTGTCCAGCCGGCTCATGCGCCGCGGCATGACCAGGGCGTGGTCGTTCGGGCGCCAGAACAGCACACCACTGTCTTGTTCGCCTCGGCAGACGGCAGCCAACAGTTCCTGTTCGGCGTGCAGGCCTTGTTCGACGGTCAGGGCCAGGGGTTGATCGGTCATTGATCCACCTTTGATGTTGTTATTGATGGCCTGTTCAGGCATACAAAAAAGCCGGCAACAACGCCGGCTTCGTTTCGATCAGTCCAGTTGCTGAACAGTCTTCTTCACCTGTTCCGGGAAGAACAATCGCTGCAGCTCCAGCCCTGGCTGTTCGGCGCGCATGAATGCCTCACCGACCAGGAACGAGTAAACCTCGTTGATTGCCATCAGCTCGACATCGGCCCGGTTGAGAATGCCGCTCTCGGTAATCGCCAGGCGATCACGTGGAATGCGCGGCAGCAGGTCCAGAGTAGTTTCCAGGCTGACTTCAAAGGTGTGCAAGTTGCGGTTGTTTACGCCCACCAGCGGCGTATCCAGGGTCTTCAGCGCACGCTCGAGTTCATCACCGTCGTGCACTTCCACCAGCACATCCAGGCCGACATCCTTGGCCGTGGCAGCCAGTTCGGCCATCTTCACGTCATCCAGCGCCGACACGATCAACAGCACACAGTCTGCACCCAAGGCTCGGGCTTCGACGATCTGGTAAGGGTCGACCATGAAATCCTTGCGGATCACCGGCAGCGAAACTGCTGCACGTGCCTGCTGCAGGTATTCGTCGGCACCCTGGAAGTAATCGACATCGGTCAGCACCGACAGGCAGGTCGCCCCGCCCCTTTCGTAGCTGACTGCGATTTCCTCTGGCACGAAGTGCTCGCGGATGACGCCCTTGCTTGGCGAGGCTTTCTTGATTTCGGCAATCACCGCCGGCTGCTTGCGCTTGGCCTGCTCGATCAGCGCGTTGGCAAAGCCACGCGGGGCATCTGCGACCTTGGCCAGGCGCTCCAGCTCGGCGAGGCTGACGCGTGCGCTGCGCTCGGCGACTTCCTGAAACTTGCGGGCAATGATCCTTTCCAGCACCGTCGGCACACTCATGCTTCGTTCTCCACCTTGAATACTGCAGTAAAGGCACCCAGTTCCTGCAACTTTTCCCAGGCCAGACCGGTGTGCAGCACGTCATGGGCGAGTTCAACGCCCTGTGCCAGGGTCATCGCATGATCCGCCGCGTACAACGCGGCGCCGGCATTGAGCACGATCATTTCTGCGGCTTTCTGGCCATTTTCAGTCTTGCGCCGACCCAGCGCATCGCGGATCAGCTCCAGCGATGCCTGCGGGTTCTCGACAGCCAGCCCGTGCAGGCTCTGGCTCTTCATGCCGAGGTCTTCCGGTTCGACCCAGTACTCGGTGACTTCGCCATTCTTCAGTTCGGCGACGAAGGTGGGCGCGGCCAGGCTGAACTCGTCCAGCCCATCCTTCGAGTGCACCACCAGCACATGCTTGCTGCCCAGGCGCTGCAGCACCTCGGCCAGTGGGCGGCACAGGGTCTGGGCGAACACGCCAACCACCTGATGCCTGACCCCGGCCGGATTCGTAAGCGGGCCGAGCATGTTGAACAGGGTACGCAAACCCAGGTCACGACGCGGACCGGCGGCATGCTTCATGGCCGTGTGGTGGCTTTGCGCGAACATGAAGCCGATGCCCAGGCTGTCGATGCAGCGGGCGACCTGGATGGGTGTCAGGTTCAGGTAGATACCGGCGGCTTCCAACAGGTCGGCACTGCCGCTCTTGCCCGAGACTGCGCGGTTGCCATGCTTGGCCACGGTGCAACCCGCCGCCGCCAGGACGAACGAGGAAGCGGTGGAGACGTTGAAAATATTGGCGCCATCACCGCCGGTACCGACGATGTCGACCACGCCATCAAGGCTCTTCAGCTCGACCTTGTCGGCCAGCTCACGCATCACCGATACCGCACCGACGATTTCGTCGATGCTTTCGCTTTTCATGCGCATGCCCATCAGGAAGGCGCCAATCTGTGCCTCGGTGCACTGGCCGGTCATGATCTGGCGCATGACATCGCGCATTTCGTCTGTGGAAAGATCCAGTTGGCCAACGATACGGCTCAACGCGCTCTTGATATCCATGTTCGGTCCTTAGCGGCGGCCGCCGGTTTGCTTGAGGAAGTTGGCGAACAGCTCGTGGCCCTGCTCGGTCAGGATCGACTCGGGGTGGAACTGCACCCCTTCGATATTCAATGTCTTGTGGCGCAGGCCCATGATCTCGTCGACCGAACCATCTTCATGGGCAGTCCAGGCAGTCACTTCCAGGCAGTCAGGTAGGGTCTCGCGCTTGACCACCAGAGAATGATAGCGGGTGACGGTAAGCGGGTTGTTCAGTGTGGCGAATACGCCCAGGTCGCGGTGGTGGACCGGGCTGGTCTTTCCATGCATTACCTGGCGCGCACGCACCACGTCGCCGCCAAAGGCCTGGCCGATGGACTGGTGGCCCAGGCAAACGCCAAGGATCGGCAGCTTGCCGGCAAAGTGCAGAATGGCCTCGATGGACACGCCCGCCTCGCTAGGCGTGCACGGCCCCGGGGAAACGACGATGCGCTCGGGGTTGAGGGCTTCGATCTGGGCAATGGTCATTTCGTCATTGCGAATGACCTTGACCTCGGCACCGAGCTCGCCAAGGTACTGGACGACGTTGTAAGTGAATGAGTCGTAATTGTCGATCATCAGTAACATTGGGTTAAACCTCTTGAATCTACTGACTTCAAAATTCGAACCTTCCCGCACAAGCCACAGGCGCGGCTTTGCCACCAGGGGCGCAAAAACAGAAAGGTAAACGGGGGCGGGCCGGACGGGCCGGCAGGGAATAGAGTCAGGCGCGCCAACGCCAACGGGCGTGGGCCTTGATTACGCGCATCAAGAGTTTGCTGACGATCAACACAGGATAGGTCTCGCTCATACGTCCCGGCACAGTAGCCTACCGGGGCGATGGGCGCAATATGCCCGTAAACACGGGGAAACGAATGGACTTGGAAGCGAAGCCCTGCGATTTGCTAAGGTCGGTCAGGTTGTTCCGACAAAAACAATGAAAAGGATGTTCCCTGATGCGAAAAGCCCCGTTAAAAGCTCCGTTGTTGCGTTTTACCCTGGCCTCGCTGGCGTTAGCCTGCAGCCAGGCGTTCGCTGCACCCTCGCCCTACTCCAGCATGATCGTGTTCGGCGACAGCCTGAGCGACGCCGGGCAGTTTGGCGGCATGCGCTTCACCAACCGCGATGCCGATGGCAACTACGCCCCGGTATCGCCGATGATCCTTGGCGGGCGACTGGGAGTGGCCCCATCGGAACTAGGCCCTTCCACCTCCCCCCTCAACCCGGTGCTGGGGCTGCCCGACGGTAACAACTGGGCGGTGGGCGGCTACACCACCCAGCAGATCCTCGACTCGATCACCACCACGTCGAAAACCGTAATCCCGCCAGGTCGCCCCGGCGCCGGTGATGTATTACGAGAAAAACCGGGCTACCTCGCCAACGGCCTGCGCGCCGACCCCAACGCGTTGTACTACCTGACGGGCGGCGGCAACGATTTCCTGCAAGGCCTGGTGAGCAGCCCGGCCGACGCTGCTGCAGCCGGTGGCCGCCTGGCGGCCAGCGCCCAGGCTCTGCAGCAAGGCGGTGCCCGCTACATCATGGTGTGGTTGCTCCCCGACCTTGGGCAGACGCCAAACTACAGCGGCACCCCATTGCAAAATCCACTGTCGCAGCTCTCGAGTGTGTTCAATCAGTCGCTGCTTGGACAGCTGAGGCAGATCGATGCCGAAATCATCCCGCTGAATGTTCCCATGTTGCTGGGCGAGGCCCTGGCCAACCCCAGCCAGTTCGGCCTGGCCACCGGGCAGAATCTGGTCGGCACCTGCTACAGCGGCGAAGGCTGCGTGGCCAACCCGGTGTACGGCATCAACGGCTCCACGCCAGACCCGACCAAGCTGTTGTTCAATGACTCGGTACACCCGACCATCGCCGGCCAGCAACTGATCGCCGACTACGGCTACTCGATCCTTTCCGCCCCTTGGGAACTGACCCTGCTGCCGGAGATGGCCCATGCCAGCCTGCGTGCCCACCAGGATGAACTGCGCAACCAGTGGCAGACACCTTGGCAGGCCGTTGGCCAGTGGCAGGCCTTTGTCGCCAGCGGTGCCCAGGACCTGGACTTCGACGGCCAGCGCAGCGCGGCCAGCGGTGATGGCCGCGGCTACAACCTGACCGTGGGCGGCAGCTACCGGGTGAACGACGCCTGGCGTCTGGGCCTGGCTGGGGGTGTCTACCGACAGAAGCTGGAAGCTGGCCAGCAAGATTCGGAATACACGCTGAACAGCTACCTGGCCAGCGCCTTCGCCCAATACCGCCAGGACCGCTGGTGGGCCGATGCCGCACTGACCGCAGGGCATCTGGACTACAGCGACCTCAAGCGCACCTTCGCTCTGGGCGTAAACGATCGCAGTGAAAAGGGCGATACCGATGGCGAAGCCTGGGCCATGTCAGGGCGGCTTGGCTACAACCTCGCAGCCGAAGGCAGCACCTGGCAGCTGGCGCCGTTCATCAGCGCCGACTATGCGCGGGTAAAAGTCGACGGCTACGACGAGAAAAGTGGCCGCTCGACAGCACTGGGCTTCGATGACCAGGAGCGCACCTCCCGCCGCCTGGGGGTAGGGTTGCTCGGGAGCGTGCAGGTGCTGCCGAGCACCCGGCTGTTTGCCGAGGTGGCGCAGGAGCACGAGTTCGAGGATGACCGGCAGGATGTGACCATGCACCTGACCAGCTTGCCCGCCAATGACTTTACGCTGACCGGGTACACGCCAAATAGCGATCTGACCCGAGCGAGCCTGGGGGTGAGCCATGAAGTGGTGGCGGGGGTGCATTTGCGCGGGAACTACAACTGGCGCAAGAGTGATGAGTTGACGCAGCAGGGGGTTAGCTTGGGGGTTAGTGTGGACTTCTAGGTTGCTGGGGCCGCTTTGCGGCCCCAATCAATTTATTTGGCGCAAGTTTGCTCAGCCAACGCCACAGCACGGAACATCGCCCGGCGCTTGTTGATGGTTTCTTCCCACTCCAGCGCTGGCACCGAGTCGGCAACGATGCCGCCACCGGCCTGCACATGCAGTTCACCGTCCTTGATCACTGCGGTACGGATGGCAATCGCGGTGTCCATGTTGCCGTTCCAGGCAAAGTACCCGACAGCCCCTCCATAAACACCGCGCTTGACCGGCTCCAGCTCGTCGATAATCTCCATCGCGCGGATCTTCGGCGCGCCCGACAGGGTACCGGCCGGCAAGATCGCCCGCAGTGCGTCCATCGCCGTCAGCCCTTCGCGCAGCTGTCCGGTAACGTTGGAAACGATGTGCATGACGTTGGAATAACGCTCGATCACCATCTTCTCGGTCAGGCGCACGCTGCCGGTCGAAGACACACGGCCGACGTCGTTGCGGCCCAGGTCGATCAGCATCAGGTGCTCGGCAATTTCCTTGTCGTCCGACAGCAGGTCGTCTTCCAGTGCGCGGTCAGCCTCTTCGGTCGCGCCACGCGGGCGGGTACCGGCAATAGGGCGCACGGTGACCAGGTTGTCCTCGACCCGCACCAGCACCTCGGGCGAGCTGCCGACCACGTGGAAGTCGCCGAAGTTGAAGAAGTACATGTACGGCGTCGGGTTGAAGCAACGCAGCGCGCGATACAGGTCGATAGGCGCGGCCTGGAAGTCGATCGACATACGCTGCGACGGCACCACCTGCATGCAGTCGCCGGCGAGGATGTATTCCTTGATACGGCCAACCGCGTTTTCGTAGTCGTCGCGGGTATAGCTGGAGCGGAATGCCGGCTCGGCAGCTTGCGGGCCGCTCAGGTCCAGGCCGCGGCGCGGGGTGATCGGCTGGCGCAGTGTTTCCAGCAGACCTTGCAGCTGAGCCTGGCCTTGCTCGAAGGCCTGTTCTTCAGCCGGGTCGACCAGCACGATGGCGTGCATCTTGCCCGCCAGGTTGTCGAATACCACTACCGCGTCCGACACCATCAGCAGGATATCCGGCACGCCCAGCGGGTCCGGATTAGGGCTCGCGCCCAGGCGTTTTTCCACGTAGCGCACGCAGTCGTAGCCGAAGTAGCCGACCAGGCCGCCGTTGAAACGCGGCAAGCCAGGAATGTCGGCGACCTTGTAGCGGTCCTTGAAGGTTTCAACGAATGCCAGCGGGTCTTCGACATCGTGGCTTTCAACC
>NZ_JABMCW010000263.1:0-7854 GCF_013179705.1 Pseudomonas sp. CM25
GACAGGGTGGCGGTCGGCATGCGGGCTGGCTCCGGAATGGCAGTGTTCAGGTCAAGGGCTTCGATACGCTCACCGGCGACCCGCTCAAGGGCCACGGCGCAGTGTTTGAGGGCGGGCTGCAACGACAGCGGGTCGACCGCATCGCAGGTGACGGCATTGATCGCCAGTTGCTCGCCGATCAGGTCGTTCCAGTGGAACGGCGCAAAACAGTTACCCGGCATCACCCGATCACTGATGCGCGCCGGCAGCACGGCTTGGCCACGCCGCGAGCGAATGGCCAGCTGGTCCTTGTCGGCGATGCCCAGGCGAGCGGCGTCGTCAGGGTGAATTTCGACGAAAGCCCCGGGCTCCAGCTTGTTCAGCGCCGGCACCTTGCCGGTCTTGGTCAGGGTGTGCCACTGGTGCTGCACGCGGCCGGTATTCAGCACCATGGGGTAGTCGGCATCCGGCAGCTCCGGCGCCGGCAGCCATGGCCGGGCGAAGAAGCGGGCCTTGCCGCTGGCGGTCGGAAAGGCCAGCGCCGGCCGTTGGCCCTCGGCGTCGTGCAGCATCGCCTGGCTGCTGCCGTCGTTGATATAGCGCAGCGGGCTGCGCTCAGCTTCACGCCCGGGGGCGCTGGGCCACTGACGCGGCTGTTGGCGGAGGTCGGCATAGCCGATACCGCGCAGGTCGTAGCCGGTTGCGGGATTGTGGAAACGGCGGATTTCCTCGTAAACCGCTTCGGCATCGGGGTAGTCGAAGGCCTCGGCATAGCCCATGGCGCAGGCGACGCGGGCGATGATCTGCCAGTCCGGCAGGCTCTGCCCGGGCGGCTCGACGGCGCGTGGCATCAGGGTCAGGTTGCGCTCGCTGTTGATCATCACGCCCTCGCCTTCTGCCCACAGCGCGGCCGGCAGCAGGATGTCGGCGTAACGGTTGGTTTCGGTGTCGAGGAAGGCATCCTGGGTAATGACCAGCTCGGCCTGGCGCAGGCCGTCGATGACCTGCTGACGGTTGGCGACGCTGGCCACCGGGTTGCTGCAGATGATCCAGCAGGCTTTCACTTCAGCCGTTTTCAGCTGTTCGAACAGCGCCACCGTGCCCTCGCCGCCCTCGCTGCGCAGGCTGCCGGGTGCCAACTGCCATTGCTGTTCGACGAAGGCGCGGTCGGC
Organism: Pseudomonas sp. CM25; assembly: GCF_013179705.1. Classification (NCBI taxonomy): domain Bacteria; kingdom Pseudomonadati; phylum Pseudomonadota; class Gammaproteobacteria; order Pseudomonadales; family Pseudomonadaceae; genus Pseudomonas; species Pseudomonas sp. CM25. The sequence goes on from NZ_JABMCW010000263.1 coordinate 1,152, forward strand.
GGCCACCAGCGCCGAGCGCTGGCCTGGCAGGCCTGGGCCCATGTAGCCCATCTCGCGGCCGCCCATGGCATTGGGCTGGCCGGTCAGCGAGAACGGCCCGCTGCCGGGGCGGCAGATCGCGCCCGTGGCCAGGTGCAGGTTGCAGATAGCGTTGCTGTGCCAGGTGCCGTGAACGCTCTGGTTCAGGCCCATGGTCCAGCAGCTCATCCAGTTGTTGGCGCCACCGATCCATTCGGCGGCCTGGATGATGTCGGCCTCGGTCAGCCCGGTGATGGCGGCCACGCGCTCGGGGGTGTAGTCGTCGAGAAAGGCCGGCAGTTGGTCCCAGCCCTCGGTGTGGCGGGCGATGAAGTCGGGGTCGGTATGGCCATTGCGCTGCAGCAGGTACAGCAGGCCGTTGAGCAAGGCCATGTCGCTGCCGGGGCGCACCTGCAGGAACAGGTCGGCCTTGTCGGCGGTGGCACTGCGCCGTGGGTCGACCACGATCAGCTTCGCCCCGGCCTTGACCCGATCGAGCAGGCGCAGGAACAGGATCGGGTGGCAGTCGGCCATGTTGGCACCGATCACCAGGAACACATCGGCGTGCTCGAAGTCCTGATAGCTGCCGGGCGGGCCGTCGGCACCGAGCGACAGTTTGTAGCCGCTGCCCGCACTGGCCATGCACAGGCGCGAGTTGGACTCGATATGGCGGGTGCGGATAAATCCCTTGGCCAGTTTGTTGGCCAGGTACTGGGCCTCCAGCGACATCTGCCCGGACACGTACAGCGCCACTGCATCGGCGCCGTGCTGGTCGATGATGCCGCGCAGGCGTGCAGCGGTGGCGGCGATAGCCTGGTCCATGCCGGTGCGTATCGGCTGCTGGCTGCGTTGCTGGCGCACATAGGCGTCCGCCATGCGCCCGGCGGCGCTCAGCGGCACATGCGCGGTAAGGCCTTTGGTGCACAGGCGGCCGAAATTGCTGGGGTGCAGTTTGTCGCCGCTGATCTTGCCGACCTTGCCGTCGGCAACGCTCATGACGATGCCGCAACCGACGCCGCAATAGGGGCAGACGCTGCGTACTTCGCTATTGGCCATGGGCGGGCTCCTGTTCCGGGCGTGCAAAAAAGGCGCCGGTTGCCCCCGCCTTGCCTGGCAAGCGGGGACAACACGGCGCCTTTGTCGTGAAATGTTGTGGGCAGTCGACGTTGATAGCCCTGGATGCAGGTTGATCAGCAAATTACGGGCCAGCTGTGCCGGCCCTTTCGCGGGTGAATCGGATCGCCGCACCGCCGCTCCCACAGGGTTGACGCAAGGCCTGAGGGCGGTGATGTGCCTGTGGGAGCGAGTTCACCCGCGAAAGGGCCGGCCCAGGCAATGCACCAAGCGGTGGCAGCCTCGCACTCCCTGGCGCTATGCTGGGTCAATTTCCAGCATGAGCGCCTGCCCTCCCCCCATGTCCAAAGTGATTCTCAAGACCCCTGCCCAACTCGACCTGATGCGCCGTGCCGGCCAGCTGCTGGCCCAGGTGTTCGCCGAACTCGACGGTTTCATCCGCCCTGGTGTTACGACGATGCAAATCAATGACCGCGCTGAAGCGTTCATCGTCGACACGCTCAAGGCACGCCCGGCGAGCAAGGGCCAGTACGGGTTCCCCTACTCGCTCAATACCTCGGTGGACCACGTCGTCTGTCATGGCATCCCCAAGGCGGATGAAGTGCTGAAGGACGGCTCGATCATCAACGTCGACATCACCCTGGAACAGGGTGGCTACATCGCCGACTCATCGAAGATGTACTGTATCGGGCACATCAGCGATGAAGCGCAGCGGCTGGTCGACACCACCTACGACGCGTTGTGGAAAGGCATCGAACAGGTGCGCCCGGGGGCGACGCTCGGTGATATCGGCCATGCCGTGCAGCGCCATGCCGAAGCAGCGGGCTACAGCGTGGTGCGCGAATACTGCGGGCATGGCATTGGCCAGCAGATGCACGAAGGGCCGGAGGTGCTGCACATCGGCCAGCGCGGGATGGGCATGAAGCTCACGCCGGGCATGGTGTTCACCATCGAGCCGATGATCAACCAGGGCAGCCGCGGGACACGGACGTTGAAGGATGGCTGGACGGTGATTACCCGCGACAACAGCTTGTCGGCGCAGTGGGAGCATACCGTGGCGGTGACCGAGGATGGTTTTGAGGTGCTGACCTTGCGGGAAGAAGAGCGCCGTCGCTGACGGTGCTGCATTCCATGCGTTCAGTAACAAAAAAAGCGACCCGAAGGTCGCTTTCTTTGTTACTTCCGGGTGTTCAGTGGGCCCTGGAAGTGGAATATGGCGCAGCGGACGGGACTCGAACCCGCGACCCCCGGCGTGACAGGCCGGTATTCTAACCGACTGAACTACCGCTGCGCTATACATCGAGTGGTGGGTGATGACGGGATCGAACCGCCGACCCTCTGCTTGTAAGGCAGATGCTCTCCCGGCTGAGCTAATCACCCATGTCTCTCGGTGTGGCGCGCATTCTACGGGCGACTTTCCGCTCTGGCAAGCACTTATCGAAGTTTTTTCAAATATCGTACAAATGCCAAAATTCGCCCACAAAAAAAGCGACCCTAGGGTCGCTTTCTTTGTTACTTCCGGGTGTTCAGTGGGCCCTGGAAGTGGAATATGGCGCAGCGGACGGGACTCGAACCCGCGACCCCCGGCGTGACAGGCCGGTATTCTAACCGACTGAACTACCGCTGCGCTATACATCGAGTGGTGGGTGATGACGGGATCGAACCGCCGACCCTCTGCTTGTAAGGCAGATGCTCTCCCGGCTGAGCTAATCACCCTTCGTCTCGGTGTGGCGCGCATTCTACGGACGCACCTGTACCCTGGCAAGCACTTTTTAAACTTTTTTCAAAAAAAACCTCAGGCCTTTCAAAGACCTAGCGCTGCGGTGCAGTTGTTTTACCGATAAGCCACTGCTGGCCCTGTGACAGGGCTGGTCTCAGAGCAGCGCTCGGAGAATAATGCCCGCCTTATGCATTAAGGAGAGATTGCCCCTCATGTGGTTCAAGAACCTGCTGACCTACCGCCTGACCCAGGATGTCCCGTTCGAGGCTGAAGCGCTGGAAGCCGCCCTGGCCAGCAAGCCGGCCCGCCCCTGCGCCAGCCAGGAGCTGACCACCTATGGTTTCGTCGCGCCGTTCGGCAAAGGCGAAGACGCTCCCCTGGTGCATGTCAGCGGCGAGTACCTGCTGATCGCCGCGCGCAAGGAAGAACGCATCCTGCCGAGCAGCGTGGTCAACGACGCGGTCAAGGAAAAGGTCGAAGAGATCGAGACCGAGCAAATGCGCAAGGTCTATAAAAAGGAGCGTGACCAGATCAAGGACGAGATCATCCAGGCGTTCCTGCCGCGCGCGTTCATCCGCCGCTCGATGATCTTCGCCGCAATTGCCCCGCGCCTGGGCGTGATCCTGGTCAACTCGGCCAGCGCCAAGCGTGCCGAAGACCTGCTGTCGACACTGCGTGAAGTGATGGGCTCGCTGCCGGTGCGCCCGGCGACAGTGAAAATTGCACCGGCTGCCACCATGACCGACTGGGTCAAGTCGCAGCAGGCCGCCGAAGGCTTCTATGTGCTGGACGAATGCGAGCTGCGCGACACCGCCGAAGACGGCGGCATCGTGCGCTGCAAGCGCCAGGATCTGACCAGCGAGGAAATCCAGCTGCACCTGAGCACCGGCAAGGTGGTGACCCAGTTGGCCCTGGCCTGGCAGGACAAGCTGTCGTTCGTCCTGGACGACAAGATGGTGATCAAGCGCCTGAAGTTCGAGGAGCTGCTGCAAGAGCAGGCCGAGCAGGACGGCGGTGACGAGGCGGCCCAGCAGTTCGATGCCAGCTTCCAGCTGATGATGATGACCTTTGCCGAGTTCCTGCCGGTGCTGTTCGAGGCACTGGGTGGTGAAGAGATTCCGCAAGGGGTCTGATGTGTCTTGAAATGCCAGTGCAGGCCTGAAAGCCATTTTTGTCTGCACCGGCCCTATCGCCGGCAAGCCAGCGCCCACAGGTACGCCACAGTTTTCAGAATCTGTCGCCTACCTGTGGGAGCTGGCTTGTCGGCGACAGGGCCGTGGAATTTCACAAAGCAATAAATAGAAAAGGAATTGCCCCCCATGCGCGCCCTCGCCGCCCTCAGCCGCTTCGTCGGCAACACCTTCGCCCTGTGGGTGCTGGTGTTCGCCGTGCTGGCCTTCCTGCAACCGCAATGGTTCATCGCCCTCAAGGTGGCCATCGTGCCGCTGCTGGGGCTGGTGATGTTCGGCATGGGCCTCACCCTCAAGCTCGACGACTTCGCCGCCCTCGCCCGCCAGCCCTGGCGGGTAATGCTGGGTGTGGTCGCACACTTCGTGATCATGCCGGGCATGGCCTGGCTGCTGTGCCAGCTGTTCCACCTGCCGGCGGAAATCGCCGTAGGCGTGATCCTGGTCGGCTGCTGCCCAAGCGGCACGGCGTCGAATGTGATGGTGTGGCTGTCCAAGGGCGACCTGGCGCTGGCCGTGGCGATCGCTGCAGTCACCACCCTGCTCGCCCCGCTGCTGACCCCGGCGCTGATCTGGTTCCTGGCCTCGGCCTGGTTGCCGGTGTCCTTCATGGACATGTTCTGGTCGATCCTGCAGCTGGTGATGCTGCCCATCGTGCTCGGCGTGCTGGCCCAGCGTTTGCTCGGTGCCCGGGTGCAGGCAGCGGTACAGGTGCTGCCGCTGGTATCGGTGGTGAGCATCGTGATGATCGTGTGCGCGGTGGTAGCAGCCAGCCAGGCGAAGATAGCCGAGTCGGGGCTGCTGATCATGGCGGTGGTGATGCTGCACAACAGCTTCGGTTATCTGCTCGGGTACCTGACCGGCAAGGTGTGCAAGCTGCCTCTGGCCCAGCGCAAATCGCTGGCGCTGGAGGTGGGCATGCAGAACTCCGGGCTGGGCGCAGCATTGGCTGCGGCGCACTTCTCGCCGCTGGCGGCCGTGCCCAGTGCTTTGTTCAGCGTCTGGCACAATATTTCCGGGGCGCTGCTTTCGACCTGGTTTCGGCGGATGGAGGATCCGGATGCCGCTGAAGGCGGTGAGCCGGCAAGGCATTGAGGGTGCCTGTACCGGCCTCTTCGCGGGCTTGCCCTGAGACCCGCAGGTGTGCACCATGGTGCTCACTGTGAGGACGACCTCGCGACGCACCGCGTGACCATTCCGGGGACGGCCCCATCATTTGCAACGATGGAGACGCACCATGTCCTGGATCATCCTGTTCTTCGCCGGCCTGTTCGAGGTCGGCTGGGCCGTCGGCCTGAAATACACCGACGGTTTCAGCAAGCCACTGCCCACCGTACTCACCGTCGCCGCCATGGCTGTCAGCCTGGGCCTGCTGGGCCTGGCCATGAAAGAGCTGCCGCTGGGCACTGCCTATGCCATCTGGACCGGCGTTGGCGCGGTTGGCACGGTAGTCGCCGGCATCATCCTGTTTGGCGAGTCGATGGCCCTGATACGGCTGGCCAGCGTGGCGCTGATCATCATCGGCCTGGTAGGCCTGAAAGTCAGCGCCAGCTGACCCCCTCCCCTAGCGCAGGTCACCTCGCAAACGGCTGACCTGCTCGCGCAACACGTCGGGCTGCGCCGCCTCCACCGGGATCGCGGCGCCGGCCACGATGGTCACCCGCGACCACAGCCGCTTGAAAAAGCCCTTGGCCGGGTCGCGGCTGAAGAAGCTGCCCCACAAACCCTGCAACGCCAGCGGAATCACCGGCACCGGGGTTTCTTCGAGGATGCGGTTGACGCCGCCCTTGAACACGTCGATCTCGCCATCACCGGTCAGCTTGCCCTCGGGGAAGATGCACACCAGTTCGCCATCGGCCAGGTACTCGGCAATACGCGCAAACGCCCGCTCGTAGATGGTCGGGTCTTCGTTGCGCCCGGCAATCGGAATGGCGCCTGCGGTGCGAAAGACGAAGTTGAGCACCGGCAGGTTGTAGATCTTGTAGTACATCACGAAGCGGATCGGCCGGCGGATTGCCCCGCCCAGCAGCAGTGCATCGACGAACGACACATGGTTGCACACCAGCAACGCTGCGCCCTGGTCGGGGATGCGCTCGAGGTCACGGTGCTGCACGCGGTACATCGAATGGCTGAGCAGCCAGATCAGGAAGCGCATGGTGAACTCGGGCACGATCCTGAAGATATAGGCGTTAACCGCGATATTGAGCAGCGACACCACCAGGAACAGCTGCGGAATACTCAGCTCGGCCACGCCCAGCAGCACGATGGTGAGCAGCGCCGACACCACCATGAACAGGGCATTGAGGATATTGTTGGCGGCGATCACCCGCGCGCGCTGGTCTTCGGCAGTGCGCGCCTGGATCAGCGCGTAAAGCGGCACGATATAGAAACCGCCGAACACACCAAGGCCAACGATGGAAAGCAGAATCCACCAGGCCTCGCGCATGCCCAGCAGCGCCAGCCAGTCATGCGGCGTCGCTGCCGCCGGCACATCGCCGGAATGCCACCACCACAGCAGGCCGAACAGGGTCAGGCCGAACGAGCCGAACGGTACCAGGCCGATTTCCACCTTGCGCCCACTAAGCCGTTCGCACAGCAGCGAGCCCAGCGCGATGCCCACCGAAAACAGTGTCAGCACCAGGGTCACGACCGTACCGTCACCGTGCAGCCAGTCCTTGGCGTAGGCCGGGATCTGCGTGAGGTA
>NZ_JABMCW010000264.1:0-7847 GCF_013179705.1 Pseudomonas sp. CM25
AATGAAAGCGCGGCGTATTCCAAATCTGTTTAAAAAACGATCAATAAACACTGGCACTGCGCCAAACCTGGCCAATACTTGAAGTGTTGGCGCGACGCATCCCCCCCGAGTGGCGCGCTGATAAAGGTGCTCAGGGACCGCGTACCTTTGTTTTACTCCTAATGGTCTTAACCCGGATTCCCCCCCCAGAACCCGGGTTTTTTTTTGCTTGCGCACGGGCTGCGAATCAGCGCACCCGCGCCAACGGGAACAACCGCTTGAAGTTGGCAGTGGTCTGCTCCGCCAGTTGCTCGTAGCTGGCCCCCCGCAACGAAGCCACATACTCCGCCACGTCCCGCACATACTGCGGCAGATTCGGCTTGCCCCGATGCGGAATAGGCGCCAGATACGGCGAATCCGTTTCCACCAGCAAGCGGTCAACCGGCACTTGCCGCGCCACTTCACGCAGGGCATCGGCATTGCGGAACGTCACAATGCCGGACAGCGAGATGTAATACCCCAGGTCCAGCGCCGCCTTGGCCATTTCCCAATCCTCGGTAAAGCAGTGCAGCACGCCCGCCTGGGGCAGGCTGGCCTCACGCAACAGCGCCAGAGTGTCGGCCCTGGCCGCCCGGGTATGCACGATCACCGGCTTGCCCGTTTGTCGCGACGCCTCCAGGTGCAAGCGGAACGACGCCTGCTGCAGCTCGGCTGCCTCCGGCTCGTAATGGTAGTCCAGCCCGGTTTCACCAATCGCCACCACATGCGGGTGGGCCAGCTCGCGCAGCAGCCACTCCAGCGCCGGGGTTTCGCCTGGCGCCAGGTCCAGCGGGTGCACACCCACCGAGCAATCGACATCAGCGTACTGCTCGCTCAGCGCCTTCACCGCGCCAGCGTTCTCGGCACTGACGCCGATACACAGAAAATGCCCGACCCCGCGCTCACGCGCTGCCTGCAGGGCAGCATCGAGCGACCCTTGGTGGGCACTGAGGTCAAGACGGTCGAGGTGGCAATGGGAATCTACGAGCATGGGATAACGGCACACATGAAGAAAAGGAAAATCAGCGGGCGCCCGGCAATTGCAGCCAGTGCGCCAGCAGCGATTCAAGCAACAGGACACGGTTGAGGTTGGCCTTGCCCAGCACCTTCTGGCGCTGCTCCAGGATCCACGCCTGCACTTCCAGTACCTTGGCCTGGGGGCTTTTTTGCGCAAGGTATTGCAACACCTTGCGCATATCGGCCAAGCCTAAACCTTCCTCGTCCTGGGTCAACTGATAGCGCAGGACCAGGTGCGCCCAGTCGCAGAACCAGTCGAACAGCAGCAACAACGGCACACCGCTCCAGGCATCGGCGAGCTGACTGGGCGATTGCTGCTGCTTGAGCAGCTTCTTCACCCCGTCGGCGACCAGCGCACGCTGCTCGCGCACGCCTTGCGCCTGCAAGCTGACCGCCATCAGTGGCGACCCGGCAGCCAGGGTCAGCAGCTCGTCACGCTCGGCCTCATCGCTGTCAGGCAGGGCCCCGGCAAGCCACGCCCGGCTCTGCGCCAGGCTGGGCTGCGGACAGGCTACCTGCTGACAGCGGCTCTTGATGGTCGGCAACAGGCGGCTGGGCTGATGGGTGACCAGCAGCAGCACAGTATCGCCGGAAGGCTCCTCAAGGCTTTTGAGCAGTGCATTGGAGGCGTTGACGTTCATCGCCTCCACCGGCTCGATCAATACCACCTTGCGCCCGCCCTGCTGCGCGGTCTGCACCACGAAGGCCACCAGGTCGCGCACTTGGTCGACCTTGATCGGCTTATCGGCTTCTTCTGGCTCAAGGACGAAGTTGTCCGGGTGGCTGCCGGCCCTGAGCAACAGGCACGACTTGCACCCGCCACAAGCGTCCAGGCCCTGCGGTTGCTGGCACAGCAGGCGGGCCATGAGCCGCTCGGCCAGCGCTCGCTTGCCGATACCTTGCGGGCCATGCAGCAGGTAGGCGTGCGCGTGCTGGCTGCGGCCGGCCAGCTGTGACCACAGCGCCTGCTGCCATGGATAGGCCTCAGCCACGGCAACGTTCCAGGATACTTGGCAACAGGGCGTCGATGGCACGCTGCACAGCCTCGAGGGATTGTGCGGCATCCAGCAGGCTGTAGCGCTGCGGCTCGCGCTGGGCGCGCTGCAGGTAAGCGTCGCGCACGGCTTCGAAGAAGCCCTGGCCTTCCTGCTCGAAACGGTCCAGGCGGCCACGGGCGGCGGCCCGGGCCAGGCCCACTTCGACGGGCAGGTCGAAGACCAGGGTCAGGTCCGGGCGCAGGTCGCCCTGGACGAATTGCTCCAGGGTCGCGATGCGCTCGACCGACAAACCGCGACCACCGCCCTGGTAGGCATAGGTGGCATCGGTAAAGCGGTCACACAAGACGATAGCCCCGCGATCCAGGGCTGGACGAATCACCTGAGCAAGGTGCTGGGCACGCGCCGCGAACACCAGAAGCAGCTCAGTGTCGGCCGCCATGCTCTCATCGCTGGGGGCCAACAGCAGTTCACGGACCTTCTCGGCCAATGGCGTGCCGCCAGGCTCACGGGTCAGCACCACGTCCAGGCCATGCTCGCGCAGGCGTGCGGCCAGGTAATCACGATTGGTGCTTTTGCCCGCGCCTTCGGGGCCTTCCAGGGTAATAAACAAGCCGCTCACAGGCAGTCCTTAAGGTTGTTCGTCGGGCGTCGGCCGTTCGGCCGCTTGCGCGCCCCCGGCAGGGGCATCCTGCGCAGGTGGCGCATCGGGCGCTGGCTCCGCGTCCGGCTCATCCGCCGGCGGTGCTTCAGGCGGCGCGGCTTCATCAATACCCGGCTGCGACTCAGACTGCGGCGCGGGGCTGGAACGGTAGTCCGACCGGCGCTTGAGCTGGAACTCGCGCACCGCCGAGTTGTGATCGTCAAGGTCGTCGGAGAACACATGGCTGCCATCGCCACGGGCGACGAAGTACAGGCTGGTGCCGTCCGACGGGTTGAGGGCTGCGTGAATCGCTTCGCGACCGACCATCGCGATCGGCGTCGGCGGCAGGCCAGTGATGGTGTAGGTGTTGTAGGGCGTCGGCTCGCGCAGGTCGGCGCGGGTGATCTTGCCGTTATAGCGCTCACCCATGCCGTAGATCACAGTCGGGTCGGTCTGCAGCATCATGCCCAGGCGCAGGCGCCGCACGAAGACGCCGGCGATCTGCCCACGCTCCTGAGGGATGCCTGTCTCCTTTTCCACCAGCGAGGCCATGATCAGCGCCTGATACGGGTCGCGGTACGGCAGGTCGGTGGTGCGTGCGGCCCATTCCTTGGCCAGCACTTCATCCAGGCGCATGTAGGCCTGCTGGAGCAACTCGACATCGCTCATGCCGCGCACGAAGCGATAGGTATCCGGGAAGAAGCGACCCTCGGGGAACACGCCGGCATGGCCGAGCTTGTCCATTACCTCGGTGTCCGACAGGCCTTCCAGGGTGTGCTTGATCTTTTCGTGCCTGGCCACGGCCGAGCGCACCTGTCGGAAGGTCCAGCCTTCGACCAAGGTCAGGTTGTACTGCACCACGTCGGCACGGCGCCAGGCATCGAACAGCTGCTCGACAGTCATGCCGGGGGTCAGGCGGTATTCACCGGTGTGCAGGGGGGTACCCGCCATGTTGAAGCGCCAGTACAAGCGCAACCAGACGGCATCATCGAGCAACCCCTCGGCCTGCATGCGGTAGAACATGCGGTTGGGGTTGGTGCCATTGGGCACGTCAAGCAGGCGTTCCTGCGTTACGTGCAGGGGCTGCTCCAGGACCGAGTTGATCTTCCACGCCGACCAGCCAAGCGCCAGGCCGGCGAGGATCAAGCTCATTTCCAGCAACAGCAGGAGTTTGCGTCTCACGAATTCAGTTTTCCAGTAACGTACGGGCAACGGCCTGCAGTTTACGGGTGAGCGGGCCCGGCGACCAGTTTAGCGCGGCTACGCCACGCACGGGCCAGATGCCGTACACGCTATTGCAAACGAATACTTCATCAGCCTGCTCCAGCGCATCGAAAGGCAAGTCGCAAACCTGTACCGGGATACCCAGCAGCGCAGCCTGTTCCAGCAGCGCCGCGCGCATGACCCCGGCCACACCGCAGCGGTGGAGGTCGGCGGTTAACAGCACACCATCGCGGACCATGAACAAGTTGCTGTACACCCCTTCGATCACCCTGCCCTGCCCGTCACGCATCAGGCCTTCGGCATGCTCGCTGTCCTGCCATTCGGCGCGGGCCAGCACCTGCTCCAGGCGGTTGAGGTGTTTGAGGCCGGCCAGCAGGGGTTGTTCCCCAAGCCGGGTCTGGCAGGGGAACAGCCGCACGCCGTGTTCGGCATGCTCCACAGGATAGCTGGGCAACGGGCTGCCCTGCAGGATACGCCGCGGCGCGGCCGTCGCAGCCGGGGCATAGCCACGCTGGCTGTCGCCACGAGTAAGGATCAGTTTGGCTACGCCGTCACCCAGCTGGCCGGCATAACGCATCAGTTCGTCGCGCACCAGCGCCAGGTCGACGCTGATTGCCAGGCGCTGGCAGCCCAGCGCCAGGCGTGCACAGTGGCCGTCCAGCAGGCTGGGCCGGCCGCCACGCACGGCGATGGTCTCGAACAGCCCATCGCCGTAGGCCAGCCCGCGGTTCTGCAGGTTGACTGCAGCAGCCGGCTGGCCGTCGATCCAGCTTTGCATCAACCGGCGAACCGGCGGAACACCAGCGAGCCGTTGGTGCCACCAAAGCCGAACGAATTGGACAACACCACGTCGATCGGCATGCTCCGCGCCTGGTGCGGCACGAAGTCGAGGTCGCAGCCTTCGTCCGGCTCGTCCAGGTTGATGGTGGGCGGTGCCATCTGGCTGTTGATCGCCAGCACGCTGAAAATCGCCTCTACCGCACCGGCGGCGCCCAGCAGGTGACCGGTCATCGACTTGGTCGAGCTGACCGCCAGCTTGTAGGCATGCTCGCCGAACACGCGCTTGATCGCCGCCACTTCAGCGACATCGCCCGCGGGGGTCGAGGTGCCGTGGGCGTTGATGTAGCTGACCTGCTCTGGCTGAATACCGGCATCACGCAAGGCATTGGTCATGCAGCGGGCAGCGCCTTCACCGGTGTCGGGTGGCGAGGTCATGTGATAGGCATCGCCACTCATGCCGAAACCGACCAGCTCGGCATAGATGGTCGCGCCGCGGGCCTTGGCGTGCTCCAGCTCTTCGAGCACCAGGGCGCCGGCACCGTCGGACAGCACAAAACCGTCACGGCCCTTGTCCCACGGGCGGCTGGCCCGGCTTGGCTCGTCATTGCGGGTGGACAATGCGCGTGAGGCCCCAAAACCGCCCATGCCGAGGCCGCAGGCGGCCATCTCGGCGCCACCGGCGATCATCACGTCCGCTTCACCGTAGGCGATGTTGCGCGCGGCCATGCCGATGCAGTGGGTGCCCGTGGTGCAGGCAGTGGCAATGGCGTAGTTCGGCCCCTGCAGACCCAGGTGGATCGACAGGAAACCGGAGATCATGTTGATGATCGAGCCCGGCACGAAGAACGGCGAAATACGCCGCGGCCCCGAATCGTGCAGGGTGCGGCTGGTTTCCTCGATGTTGGTCAGGCCGCCGATACCCGAGCCCATGGCCACGCCGATGCGCTCGCGGTTGGCGTCGGTGACCTCCAGGCCCGCATTACGCACGGCCTGGAAACCGGCCGCCAGGCCGTACTGAATGAACAGGTCGAGCTTGCGAGCCTCTTTGGCCGACAGGTATTGCTCGACCTCGAAGCCTTTCACCGAGCCGCCAAAACGGGTGGAGTAGGCAGACAGGTCCGTGTGTTCGATCGAACCAATGCCACTGCGGCCAGCCAGAATGCCCTGCCAGGTGCTCGGTACATCTGTACCCAGTGGCGACAGCATACCCATACCGGTGACCACGACGCGTCTACGCGACACAGTACTCTCCTTTTCTAATGACAGAGTTTCTTGCCATTGCATTCAACGCAACGGAATGAAATGGCAACAAGCTCTCGACGCTCGGGGATCGAGACCCCGACAAACGAAGCAGGACGCTCGCAAAGAAAAAACCGCACGCCGGCAAAGGCAGTGCGGTTTTTCCCGACAAGAAGCGTCGACTACAGCGTCTTAGGCCTTGTGGCTGTTGACGTAGTCGATGGCAGCTTGAACGGTAGTGATCTTCTCGGCTTCTTCGTCAGGGATTTCGGTCTCGAATTCCTCTTCCAGAGCCATCACCAGCTCAACGGTGTCAAGCGAATCGGCACCCAGGTCGTCGACGAAGGACTTCTCGTTGGTCACTTCCTCTTCCTTGACGCCCAGTTGCTCGGCGACGATTTTCTTGACGCGTTCTTCGATGGTGCTCATACCTAGTTTTCACTCCTAATGGACATATGTCAGGCAGCTGGCCGGTGGCTAATTTTATAGAAACACGTTTGCTTTTCAAGCTAAACGCACCTTAAAACTGGCCACCCTACCCGCTGCCTGGAATCTGGTTGCAGCTTTATAACGGATTTTAGGCTCGCAGTATGACTCTTTTTTTACGAAATCCGTCACATTGAGTTGCAGTGTTACATGTACATCCCGCCGTTGACCGGCACAGTAGCACCGGTTACGTAGGCTGCGCCGTCGGAGGCCAGGAACGAAACCACCTTGGCGATTTCATCAGCCTGGCCCAGGCGGCCCAGCGGGATCTGGGTTTGCAGGGCCTCGCGCTGCGCTTCTGGCAGTTCGCGCGTCATGTCGGTGTCGATGAAGCCCGGGGTTACCGAATTGACGGTAATGCCACGCGAGCCCACTTCACGCGCCAGGGCGCGACTGAAGCCTTCCAGGCCGGCCTTGGCGGCAGCGTAGTTGGCCTGACCGGCGTTACCCATGGCACCAACGACCGAGCCGATGCTGATGATACGACCCCAACGTGCCTTGGTCATGCCACGCAGCACGCCCTTGGACAAACGGTAGAGGCTGTTCAGGTTGGTGTCGATCACGTCGAACCACTCGTCGTCCTTCATGCGCAGCATGAGGTTGTCACGGGTGATGCCGGCGTTGTTGACCAGGATCGCCGGAGCACCGAACTGCTCGCCAATGGCGCCCAGCACAGCTTCTACAGACTCGGCGCTGGTGACATTCAGTTCCATGCCGGTGCCGGCAATGCCGTGCTCCTTCAGGGTGGCAGCGATGCGTTCGGCGCCAGATGCCGAAGTAGCGGTGCCGATCACGGTCGCGCCCTGGCGGCCCAGCTCGAGGGCGATGGCCTGGCCAATGCCACGGCTGGCGCCGGTGACCAGTGCAACTTTACCTTGCAGGCTCATGCAAGCTTCTCCAAATCAGGCCAGAGCCGCGCGGGTGGCGGCAACGGCGTCAGGGGTGTTGAGGTTGTAGGTGGTTACGCCCTCGGCGCAACGCTTGTTCAGGCCAGCCAGAACCTTGCCCGGGCCGCACTCGACCAGGTTGACCGCACCGTTGGCAGCCAGGGTCTGCACGCACTCGACCCAGCGTACCGGCTGATACAACTGGGCCAGCAGGTCTTTTTTCAGCGTAACGAGGTCGGCTGCGATAGCAGCAGTTACGTTCTGCACCACCGGAATCTGCGGAGCCTTCCAATCGATGGCGTTGACTTCATCGGCGAAACGATCGGCTGCCGGCTTCATCAGGGCACAGTGCGAAGGTACGCTTACTGGCAGCGGCAAGGCGCGCTTGGCGCCTTTGGCTTTGCACAGCTCCATGGCGCGCTCCACCGCGGCCTTGTTACCGGCGATGACCACCTGGCCTGGCGAGTTGAAGTTGACAGCGCTGACCACCTGGTCTTCGGCCGCTTCGGCGCAAATTTCCACGACTACAGCGTCATCCAGGCCGAGAATGGCGGCCAT
>NZ_JABMCW010000265.1:0-7813 GCF_013179705.1 Pseudomonas sp. CM25
GCCCTCTGCGAGATCCCGGCCGGCTACAAGCAGCCGGTGCTGGTCTCCGGCACCGACGGCGTCGGCACCAAGCTGCGCCTGGCGCTGAACCTGAACAAGCACGACAGCATCGGCCAGGACCTGGTCGCCATGTGCGTCAACGATCTGGTTGTGTGCGGTGCCGAGCCACTGTTCTTCCTCGACTACTACGCCACCGGCAAGCTCAACGTGGACGTAGCCGCCACCGTGGTAACCGGCATCGGCGCCGGTTGCGAACTGGCCGGTTGCTCGCTGGTCGGTGGTGAAACCGCCGAAATGCCAGGCATGTACGAAGGCGAAGATTACGACCTGGCCGGCTTCTGCGTAGGCGTGGTGGAAAAGGCCGAGATCATCGACGGCTCCAAGGTTGCCACCGGCGACGCGCTGATCGCCCTGCCGTCCTCCGGCCCGCACTCCAACGGCTACTCGCTGATCCGCAAAATCCTCGAAGTGTCCGCTACCGACATCGAGAACACCCAGCTGGATGGCAAGCCGCTGACCGACCTGCTGATGGCCCCGACCCGCATCTACGTCAAGCCGCTGCTGCAGCTGATCAAGAACACCGGCGCCGTCAAGGCCATGGCCCACATCACCGGTGGCGGCCTGCTGGACAACATTCCGCGCGTCCTGCCGAAAAACGCCCAGGCCGTGGTCGACGTGGCCAGCTGGCAGCGCCCGGTAGTGTTCGACTTCCTGCAGGAAAAAGGCAACGTCGACGAGCATGAAATGCACCGCGTGCTGAACTGCGGTGTCGGCATGGTCATCTGCGTAGCCCAGGACCAGGTCGAAGCGGCCCTGAACGAATTGCGCGCCGCCGGTGAACAGCCGTGGGTGATCGGCCACATCGCCGAGGCCGCTGAAGGCGCTGCCCAGGTCGAGCTGCAGAACCTCAAGGCACACTGATGCCAAGCAAGACCTGCAATGTAGTGGTACTGCTGTCGGGCTCCGGCAGCAACCTGCAAGCCCTGATCGACAGTTGCCAGGGCCAGGACAGCACGGCGCACATCCGCGCGGTGGTGTCCAACCGCGCCGATGCCTACGGCCTGCAGCGCGCTGCGGCCGCCGGCATCGACAGCGCCGTGCTCGACCACACCCGCTACGACGGCCGTGAAGCCTTCGATGCCGCGCTAATGGCGTGCATCGACGGCTTTGCCCCGGACCTGGTGGTACTGGCCGGCTTCATGCGTATCCTCAGTGGCGACTTCGTACGCCACTACCAGGGCCGTCTGCTCAATATCCACCCGTCGTTGCTGCCCAGATACAAGGGCCTGCATACCCACCGCCGGGCCCTGGAGGCAGGCGACGCCGAGCATGGCTGCAGCGTTCACTTCGTGACCGAGGAACTCGATGGCGGGCCACTGGTCGTACAGGCTGTGGTGCCGTTGGTGTCTGATGACACCGTCGAAAGCCTGGCTCAGCGGGTGCACTGTCAGGAACATCTGATCTATCCGCTGGCAGTGCGCTGGTTTGCCGAAGGGCGCTTGCGTCTTGGTGAACAGGGTGCATTACTGGATGGCCAGCCGCTGCCCGCCAGCGGTCATTTGATTCGATCCTAGGAGAACTTATGCGTCGCGCCCTGCTCTTGGCACTTGCCGTGCTCGCCCTGCCCCTCCAGGCAGCTGATCTGAAGCCGTTCTCGGCCAGCTACACCGCCGACTGGAAGCAACTGCCCATGAGCGGCACCGCCGAGCGCAGCCTGGTCAAGAACGCCAACGGTACCTGGGACCTGAACTTCAAGGCTTCCATGATGATCGCCAGCCTGACCGAGCAAAGTACCCTGCGCCTGGAAAACGACACTCTGCTGCCGCAGAAGTACCACTTCGAGCGCGGTGGCCTGGGCAAGGCCAAGAAGGTCGACCTCAATTTCGACTGGACCGCCAAGAAGGTCACTGGCAGTGACCGTGGCGATGCCGTCAGCCTGCCGCTGAACCGCGGCGTGCTGGACAAGTCGTCTTATCAGCTGGCCCTGCAGCATGATGTGGCCGCTGGCAAGAAGAGCATGACTTACCAGGTGGTTGATGGTGACGAGATCGACACCTACGACTTCCGCGTACTGGGTACTGAAAAGGTCACCACCAAGACCGGCCAGGTCGATGCGGTAAAGGTCGAGCGCGTGCGCGACCCAAGCCAGAGCAAACGCATCACCGAGCTGTGGTTTGCCAAGAGCTGGGACTACTTGCTGGTGCAACTGCGCCAGGTGGAGACCGATGGCAAGGAGTACGTGATCGTGCTGCAGGATGGCACGGTCGATGGCAAGCCGGTGAAAGGCAACTGATACTGCCCTGCCAGCAACACCTGAAGCCCCGCCCAGTGCGGGGCTTTTTCATGGCTGGGCGGCCTACATGAAACTTGTTTCATGCCTGTTTTATTTACTTAGCCTGCTAACAAACTCTATAAAGAAGGTGTGCGACACAGTGTCGCAGCCAACTGAAGAAGTGGAGTTTACCGATGACAGTCCAAGTAACCGAACGCGACGAATCGAAAATGTCCCACGAAGGCCTGGCCGCTGGCGTGCGGATCTGGGATGTGCACCAGCAAGGCCAGCTGGTGGGCATGTTCCACAATGAGCACGAAGCGCATCAGTACCGTGTAGAACTGGAAGACCTGGAAAACCAGCGCACCACGTAATGACCGGGCTTTCAACGCAATGACCCAGCCTTCAAAAGAAAAACCCCGCCAAGGCGGGGTTTTTCGTGCTTACCACATCAGATCGTCAGGGATCTTGTAGGCCGCGTACGGGTCGTCCTCGTCCGCTTCCTCGACATGGGTGTTGAGCAACAGGATGCGACCAGGGTCACGCTCCTGGATCTTCACTGCCGCTTCTCGCGGAATCACCTCGTAACCACCACCATGGCCCACCACAGCCAATGCACCGTTGCTCAGCCGGGTACGCATCAGGGCGTTGACGGCGATGCGCTTGACCTTCTTGTCGTCGACGAAGTTGTAGTAGTCCTCGGTATTGAGCTTGGGCAGGCGGGTAGCTTCGATCAGTTGCTTGATCTGCGCGGCACGGGCCTTCTGCTCGGCCTTTTCCTGCTGCTGGCGGTTCAGCTCCTGGTCACGCTTGGCTTTTTCGGCCATGGCTTCCTTGGCCAAGCGCTGCTGACTGTCGTCCACCTCGACCTGGCCCTTGTGTTCCAGGCGTTTCTGTTTCTTCTCGGCCTTGGTGGCCTGAGAAACCTGTTTCTGGTTGACCAGACCGGCTTTGAGCAATTGGTCGCGAAGGGAAAGGCTCATGAATGTTCACTCACTTATGCAACAGCTCAGCCGCAGCTGGGCAGGTTCTTTTCCTGACGTTTGGCTTCACCCCAAAGGGCGTCCAGCTCGTCAAGGCTACAATCTTCAATGGGGCGGCCACTGTCGCGCAATGCCTGTTCGATAAAGCGAAAACGCCGCTCGAACTTGCGGTTGGCGCGGCGTAGGGCATTTTCCGGGTCCTGCTTGAGGTGCCTGGCCAGGTTGACGGCGGCAAACAGCAGGTCACCGACTTCATCTTCCAACGCATCGGCGTCGCCATCGGCCATGGCCTGAAGCACTTCATCCAGCTCTTCGCGCACCTTGTCCAGCACCGGCAAGGCCGCTGGCCAGTCGAAGCCGACCGTGGCCGCGCGTTTTTGCAGTTTGGCTGCCCGCGACAGCGCCGGCAAGGCTGCCGGCACATCGTCGAGCAGCGAGAGCTGTTCGGGCTGGCTTTTTTCGGCGCGTTCTTCGGCCTTGATCTCTTCCCAGCGTGACTTGACCTGGGCTTCGCTCAGGCTGGGGGTATCCACCGGGGCGTAGAGCTCGCCGGTGGGGAAGACATGCGGATGGCGGCGGATGAGTTTGCGGGTGATGCTGTCGACCACGCCATCAAACTCGAAACGCCCCTCCTCCCGGGCCAGCTGGCTGTAGTAGACCACCTGAAACAACAAGTCGCCCAACTCGCCCTGCAGGTGCTCGAAATCGCCGCGTTCGATGGTGTCGGCGACTTCGTAGGCCTCTTCGATGGTATGCGGGACGATGCTCGCGTAGTTCTGCTTCAGGTCCCATGGGCAGCCGTATTGCGGGTCGCGCAGGCGGGCCATGAGGTGCAGCAGGTCGTCGAGGGTGTAGGTCATTCAGGCAGGTCCTTCGGTGGTGGCTTCTTCGCGGGTGAACCTGCTCCCACAGGTGCGGGAGCGGGTTTACCGGCAAAGCAGGCGCCGCGGTCTCAAGGGGTACGGTTACGCCGCGTCTCGATGATGTTCGGCAGCTGCGAGATCCGCCCCAGCAGGCGCCCAAGGGCGTCCAGGCCCGGAATCTCGATGGTCAACGACATCAGCGCGGTGTTGTCTTCCTTGTTCGAGCGGGTGTTCACCGCCAGCACGTTGATCTTCTCGTTCAGCAGTACCTGCGACACGTCGCGCAGCAGGCCGGGGCGGTCGTAGGCGCGGATGACGATGTCGACCGGGTAGGTCTGCACCGGAATCGGCCCCCAGCTGACCTGGATCATGCGCTCCGGCTCCTTGCCGGCCAGCTGCAGTACCGAGGCGCAGTCCTGGCGGTGAATGCTCACGCCGCGGCCCTGGGTGATGTAGCCGACAATGGCGTCGCCGGGCAGCGGCTGGCAGCAGCCGGCCATTTGCGTGAGCAGGTTGCCAACACCCTGGATCTGGATGTCGCCACGCTTGCCGGTACGCGGCCCGGTGGGCTTGCGCGGTACCAGTTCGATCTGCTCGATGCGGTCGGGCTCCAGCAACTGCTGGGCGGCATTGACCAGGTGGGCAAGGCGCAGGTCGCCGGCGCCGAGCGAGGCGAACATGTCCTCGGCGGTCTTGACGTTGGTCTTTTCGGCCAGGCGCTCGAAGTCCACCTGCGGCAGGCCCAGCCGGCTGAGCTCGCGCTCGAGCAAGGTCTTGCCGGCGGCGACGTTCTGGTCGCGCGCCTGCAGCTTGAACCAGTGCACGATCTTGGCCCGCGCCCGCGAGGTGGTGACATAACCCAGGTTGGAGTTCAACCAGTCACGGCTGGGGTTGCCGTGCTTGCTGGTGATGATCTCCACCTGCTCGCCAGTCTGCAGGCTGTAATTGAGCGGCACGATGCGCCCGTTGATCTTGGCGCCGCGGCAGTTGTGACCGATCTCGGTGTGCACGCGGTAGGCGAAGTCCAGCGGCGTGGCCCCCTTGGGCAAGTCGATGGCGTGGCCGTCCGGGGTAAACACATAGACCCGGTCCGGCTCGATGTCGACCCGCAGCTGCTCGGCCAGGCCACCGATGTCGCCCAGCTCCTCGTGCCATTCCAGCACCTGGCGCAGCCAGGAGATCTTTTCTTCGTAATGGTTGGAGCTGGGCTTGACGTCGGTGCCCTTGTAGCGCCAGTGCGCGCACACCCCCAGCTCCGCTTCTTCGTGCATGCCGTGGGTGCGGATCTGCACCTCCAGCACCTTGCCCTCGGGGCCGATCACTGCGGTGTGCAGCGAGCGGTAGCCGTTCTCCTTGGGGTTGGCGATGTAGTCGTCGAACTCCTTGGGGATATGCCGCCACAGGGTGTGCACGATGCCCAGCGCGGTGTAGCAGTCGCGGATTTCCGGGACCAGCACGCGCACGGCGCGCACATCGTAGATCTGGCTGAATTCCAGGCCTTTGCGCTGCATCTTGCGCCAGATCGAATAGATGTGTTTCGCCCGGCCGCTGATGTCGGCATTGACGCCGGTGGCCAGCAGCTCGTTCTGCAGCTGGTTCATCACATCGCTGATGAAGCGCTCGCGGTCCAGCCGGCGCTCGTGCAGCAGCTTGGCGATCTGCTTGTACTGGTCGGGTTCGAGGTAGCGGAAGGACAGGTCTTCCAGCTCCCACTTGATGTGACCAATACCCAGGCGGTGCGCCAGCGGCGCATAGATGTCGAACACCTCGCGTGCGACACGCAGGCGCTTCTCGTCGTCAGCAGCCTTGACCGCGCGGATCGCACAGGTGCGCTCGGCCAGCTTGATCAGGGCCACGCGCACGTCGTCGACCATGGCCACGAGCATCTTGCGCAAGTTCTCGACCTGCGCCTGCGAGCCCAGCACCAGCGACTGCCGTGGGCTGAGGCTGGCGCTGATGGCGGCCATGCGCAGCACGCCGTCGATCAGCTTGGACACCACCGGGCCAAACCGTTGGCTGACCTCGGCCAGGGTGACCTTGCCCTCGCGCACCGAGCGGTAGATGACGGCTGCCACCAGGGAGTCCTGGTCGAGCTTGAGGTCGGCGAGAATTTCGGCGATTTCCAGCCCCGCCTGGAAGCTGGACGTACCGTCCGCCCAGGAATGCTTGGCCGGGTTACCTTTTTTCTCCACCTCATGGGCAAACTCGCAGGCTTCTTTCAGCGCTGCGCGATCCAGTGCTGAATCGACGCTTACCACATGGTCCAGCCATGCTTCGAGATTGATACTGCCGTCAGTATTGACCGGCTGGTGCACTCTCACCTGTACCATCTTTTTTTTACCTTTCCATACAGCGCAGCACTAATGGATGCGCTGGCGATCACCGTGCGGCCGCCATTCCCTGGAAGCCGCACCAAGGGGCCAGTCAGCTAGCCCGCTTCGAATAACGCCATGGCCTCGACATGTGCCGTTTGAGGAAACATGTCGAGAATCCCGGCCCTTTTTAACCGGTACCCCTGGCCGACCAGCACCTGGGCGTCTCGCGCCAGCGTGGCCGGGTTGCACGATACATAGACCAGCCTGCTGGCCTTGAGGCGGGCGATGCCTTGCACCACCTCGAACGCACCGTCGCGCGGTGGATCCAAGAGTACCGCAGAAAAGCCCTCGGCGGCCCATCCGGCGCCTGCCAAAGGCTGCGATAAATCGGCCTGAAAAAACCGTGCGTTATGCACATTGTTGTTCCGGGCATTGGCTGCAGCGCGATCAACCATCGCCTGCACACCTTCCACTGCCACCACCTCGCGAGCCTGTCGGGCCAGCGGCAGGGCAAAGTTGCCCAGGCCGCAGAACAGGTCCAGCACGCGCTCCTCGGCCTGCGGTGCAAGCCAGGCCAGTGCCTGCTCGATCATCGCGGTGTTGACCTGCGCATTCACCTGCACGAAGTCGCCCGGGCGCCAGGCCAGCTCCAGCTGCCACGGCGCCAGGGTAAAGCCGAGTTGCGCCGTCGGGTCGACCGGCGCGGGCTCACCTTCGCCTTGCAGCCACAACTGGGCATTGGCCTGCTCGCAAAACGCCTGCAGCTTGGCCAGATCGTCTGCCGGCAGCGGTGCAACATGGCGCACCAATAGCGCCTCGGCGGTGCCACTGAACAATTCCACATGGCCCAGCGCCTGCGGTTTGCCCAGCGAGCGAAGTACGGTCGGCAAGTGGCGCAGAATCGACTGCAAGGGCTGTACCAGCACCGCGCAGTCGTCGATGGCGATGATGTCCTGGCTGGCTTCGGCGCGGAAGCCGACCTCAAGCTGACGCGCCTTGACGTCCCAGCGCACGGCCACCCGGGCCCGGCGCCGGTAGCCGAATTCCGGCCCGCTCAGCGGCGCGGCCCATTCCTCTGGCTGTACCCCGGCTACCCGCTGCAGCTGTTCGGCCAGCGTGCGCTGCTTCAGCGCCAGCTGCGCCTCGTGTGGCAGGTGCTGCACGTTGCAGCCGCCGCAGCGGTCGTAGTAGCGGCACGGTGCTTCACGGCGCTCGGGACTGGCCTGCAGCAAGCGCTCCAGGCGCGCCTCGACCACTTTGCCGCGGGCATTGAGCACCCGCGCCTCCACGGCCTCACCGGCCAGGGCGCCACTGACGAACCAGGTACGCCCCTCGACAAAGGCGATGCCACGGCCATCACCAGCCAGGCGCTCGATTTCC
>NZ_JABMCW010000266.1:0-7792 GCF_013179705.1 Pseudomonas sp. CM25
AAGGTCATGGAGCTGGATCGTTTTGACCTGAAGTAAAGGCGTTATCGGTGGGACGCGCTGCGTCCCATTCGCGGGCTTGCCCGCTCCCACAGGAGGGCTGCGCTGTACCTGTGGGAGCGGGCAAGCCCGCGAATGGGCTGCAACGCAGCCCCTTGAGACACTGGCAATCCCGCCAATTCCAGGTCGGATAGGTACAAAAGCGTCCTCGTCGGTTCTGTTGCAATGCTTCTCAGGCGGCCGGCCTGAACAGCGTGCTCACAACGACAAGGAACCCCGACCATGCAAATGCCCAAGACCCTGAAAATCCACAACGGCGACAAGGTCCAGCCGACTTTCTCGGCCCAGGAATATGCTGCCCGCCACGCCCGGCTGCGGGCCTACATGGCCGAGCAGGACATCGAGGCGGCAATCTTCACCTCGTACCACAACGTCAACTACTATAGCGACTTCCTGTACTGCTCGTTCGGCCGCCCCTATGCGCTGGTGATAACCCAGGACAAGGTGGTCTCGATCAGTGCCAACATCGATGGCGGGCAACCCTGGCGGCGCACGGTCGGCGGCGACAACATCGTCTACACCGACTGGCAACGTGACAACTATTTCGTCGCCATCCAGCAGGCGCTGCCGCTGGCCTCGCGCATCGGTGTGGAATACGACCACCTCAACCTGCAGAACCACAGCAAACTCGCCGCCTGCTACCCCAAGGCCGAGCTGCTGGACATCGGTGCGCCGTGCATGCGCATGCGCATGATCAAGTCGGCCGAGGAGCAGGCACTGATCCGCCACGGTGCGCAGGTGGCCGACATCGGCGGTGCCGCGGTGGTCGAGGCACTGCGCGATCAGGTGCCTGAATACGAAGTGGCGCTGCATGCCACCCAGGCGATGGTGCGCGAAATCGCCAGGCGTTTCCCCGATGCCGAACTGATGGACACCTGGACCTGGTTCCAGTCCGGGCTCAATACTGATGGGGCACACAACCCGGTCACCAGCCGCCGGGTCGGCAAGGGCGAGATCCTCAGCCTCAACTGCTTCCCGATGATCGCCGGCTACTACACGGCGCTGGAGCGCACGCTGTTCCTCGACCACTGCCCGGACGAGTACCTGCGCCTGTGGCAGGCCAACGTCGAAGTGCACGAGGCCGGCTTGAAACTGGTACGCCCGGGCATGCGCTGCAGTGACATCGCCCATGAACTGAACGAGATCTTCCTGCGTCATGACCTGCTGCAGTACCGCACCTTCGGTTATGGTCATTCGTTCGGCACGCTTAGCCACTACTATGGCCGCGAGGCGGGGCTGGAGCTGCGTGAAGACATCGACACCGTGCTGGAGCCGGGCATGGTGGTGTCGATCGAGCCGATGATCATGTTGCCCGAAGGGCGACCGGGTGCCGGTGGGTACCGCGAGCATGACATCCTGATCGTCAATGACAGCGGTGCCGAGAACATCACCAAGTTCCCGTATGGGCCGGAGCACAACATCATTCGCAAATAAGCATCGCGCGGCCTGCTTCGCGGCTGACCCGCTCCCATAAGGCCTGTAGAGGGCCCAGTGGGAGCGGCTTCAGCCGCGAAGAGGCCGGCCCAGACAACAAAAAAATACCTGTATGACCACCAGACCCTGCCTCCAATTAAAAGAATCAGAGGGTACCCGTCATGTCCAGCACCATCCTGAACGCTCCCACCCTCGACGGCGCCGCGCCCAGCGCTGAACGCCAGGCCTTGCGCAAGGCCGCCCGGGCCAGTTTCATGGGCAATTTCGTCGAGTGGTTCGACTACGCTGCCTACGGCTACCTGGCCACCATCATCGCCGCCACCTTCTTCCCGCAAACCGACAAAGCCACCGGCCTGCTGGCGACCTTCGCGGTGTTCGCCCTGTCGTTCCTGGTGCGCCCGCTGGGCGGCGTGATCTGGGGCCATTTCGGTGACCGCCACGGGCGGCGCAACGCCTTGTCGTTGTCGATCCTGATCATGTCGCTGTCTACCTTCTGCATTGGCCTGTTGCCAGGCTATGCACAGATCGGCCTGTGGGCGCCGTGCCTGTTGTTGCTGATCCGCCTGGTGCAGGGCTTTTCGGCGTCGGGCGAGTACGCCGGTGCCGCCGCCTTCCTCGCCGAGTACGCGCCGCCCGGCCGGCGTGGCATGTACACCAGTATCGTACCGGCCAGCACCGCAGCCGGTTTGCTGTTCGGCGCGGCGTTTGTCGCCGTGCTGCATGAGCTGCTCAGCAGTGAAGCCCTGCACGAATGGGGCTGGCGTCTGCCGTTTCTGCTGGCAGCGCCATTCGGCCTGGTGGGGCGCTACATCCGCATGAGCCTGCAGGACACGCCCAAGTTTCTGGAAATGGAGCAGCGCCTGGAGAACAAGGCCTGCATGACCCCCGCGCCGATCCGTGAACTGTTGAGCAAGCACCGGCGCAGCCTGGCCATCGGCCTGGGCGTCACATGCCTGAACGCGGTGGCGTTCTACCTGCTGCTGAGCTACATGCCCACTTACCTGTCCACTGAAATGGGCATGAGCGAGCGGGATTCGTTCATCGCCTCGACGGTGTCGCTGGCCACCTATATCGGGCTGATTTTCCTGATGGGACGGCTGTCCGACCACTTTGGACGCAAGACCATGCTGGTGGTGGCCTCACTGTTGTTCCTGGGCTTGACCGTGCCGCTGTTCCGCCTGCTTGACGGCCAGCCTTTGCTGGTGATCCTGGCGATCCAGATCATCTTCGGGGCGATGCTGGCGATGAACGATGGCACCTTGCCGTGCCTGCTGGCGGAAATCTTCCCGACCCGGGTGCGTTTCAGCGGCTTTGCCCTGAGTTTCAACCTGGCCAACGCGTTGTTCGGCGGGACCGCGCCGTTCATTGCCACCTGGCTGATCCAGGTGACCGGCAGCAAGCTGGCACCGGCGGGGTATTTGCTGGCGGCGGCACTGGTGGCGCTGGTAGCCATGCTGATGTGCCGGGAGACAGCCCACGTGGCCCTGGAAGACTGATTGGCCAGTGCCGGCCCTTTAGCGGGTGAATCCGCGAAAGGGCCGGCAAAACGTAAACACAACCTGAATCAATGCAACGAAGCCTGACGCCGCTCCCCCAGCGGCGACAACCCGAAGAACCGGCTATAGCTCTTGGAAAAATGCGCCGGTGAACTGAACCCGCAGGCCAGCGCCACCTCACGCACCTGTACGTCGCTGCGCAGCAGCAATTCGCGCGCCCGCGACAACCGTAGCTGCAGGTAATACTGGCTGGGCGTGCGCTGCAGGTATTTGTGGAACAGCCGCTCCAACTGGCGCACGGTCACCTGGTTGAGGTCGGCCAGCTCTTCCAGCCCCAGCGGCTCTTCGAGGTTGGCCTCCATGATCGCCACCACCTGGCTCAGCTTGGGCTGGGCACTGCCCAGCAGGGTGCGCAGCGGCACCCGCTGGCGCTCACGTTCGCCGCGCACCCGGTCGCACAGCAGCAGCTCGGCGGCCTTGGCCGCGATGTCCTGGCCGCCGGGCTCGCGGGCCACCAGTTGCAGCATCATGTCCATCGCGGCCACGCCGCCCGAGCAGGTATAACGGTCGCGGTCCAGCTCGAACAACTGGCTGGATATGACAATGCCGGGGAATTGTGCCTGCAATGTCGGCAGGTCTTCCCAGTGGATAGTGCAGCGATAGCCCTTGAGCAGCTCCGCCCTGGCCAGCAGGTAGCTGCCGGTGCAGATACCGCCCAGCGGCAGGCGTTGGCGGGCCAGCTGGCGCAGCCAGTCGATCAGCGGGCGATTGCCACGGCCGCGGTCGATCGGGTTGGCGCCGACCACCAGCAGCGCATCCAGCGCGGGGGCGTTGGCGATGCTGAAGTCGGGCAGCACGCGCATGCCGTTGCTGGCCATCACCGGTGCGTCGTCCGCGGCGATGAGCACGGTGCGAAACAGCGGCCGGCGCGCTGCCAGGTTGGCCATGCGCAGGGTCTCGACGGCAGAGGCCAGGCCGATGGTGGTGAAATTGGGCAGGATCAGAAAGCCGAAGGTCTTTACTGTAGACGTCGACAGGTTTGCAGATGCGGGGTGGACCATTGCGCGGTTCCTGTGCAAGCTGAGGCATAGTTCGTCAGGGGCAGTGAGAAAATACAGCCTCGCGTGGTTCTTGTTGTTATAGGTCGTTGCCGGGTTGATCTTACACCCCCGGCACTGCGGCCAGGAATGGCCCCGCCGGTTGGCGGGGCCGACAGTGATTGCACACATAAGGTGATCGTGAGTGAACCCCGAAACCATGCTGGCGGAATTGCCAGGCTACGCCGTGGCGCCCGAGTCGATCCAGGTATTGCCGGACGCCAAAGCCTACTGCGCCTGCCTGCTGGAGCGCATCCGCACCGCGAGCCGGCGTATCGTCATCGTCGCGCTGTACCTGCAGGAAGACGAGGCCGGCCAGGAAGTGCTGGATGCCCTGTACCAGGCCAAGGCGGCGCGGCCAGGCCTGGAAATCACCATCGTGGTCGACTGGTTCCGTGCCAGGCGCGGCCTGCTGGGCGGCGGGCGCCAGCCGGGCAATGCCGCGTGGTACCAGGCCCAGCGCCAGCACCACGGGCTGGACATCGTCATCCATGGGGTGCCGGTGCAGACCCGCGAGCTGTTCGGGGTCTTGCACCTGAAGGGCAGCATCATCGACGACTGCGTGATCTACACCGGTGCCAGCCTGAACAACGTGTACCTGCACCGCTTCGATCGCTATCGGCTGGACCGCTACCACCTGTTCCAGTCGCCAGCGCTGGCCGATGCCATGGTCGACCTGGTGCGGCGTCTGCTGCACCACACCGCCACACCGCGCCTCGATCTGCCGCAGCCGCCATCCACCCGCAGCCTGCGGGGGGACATTCGGCGTTTGCGCGCGCGGCTGCGGCGCATGGTCTACCAGGCACCTGCCAGCGGAGCGGGGCAGGGCCTGCGGGTGATCCCGCTGCTCGGTGTGGGCCGTGGCAACCCGCTGAACCGCACGGTGTGCGCGTTGCTGGCGGCCGCGCGCGAGCAGGTCATCATCAGCACGCCGTATTTCAACCCGCCGCGGGTGCTGATGCGCGAGCTCGATCAAGCCTTGGCGCGGGGGGTACAGGTGGAGCTGATCGTCGGTGACCGCACGGCCAACGATTTCTATATCGCCCCTGGCGAGCCGTTCAGTGCCAGCGGTGCGTTGCCTTATTTGTACGAGGACAACCTGCGCGCCTTCGCCCGGCGCCGCCACGGCGCGATCGCCAGCGGCCAGTTGCAGGTGCGGATCTGGAACGATCCGGGGCATACCTTCCATGCCAAGGGCGTGTGGATAGACCAGCGTTATTCGCTGCTGACCGGCAACAACCTGAACCCGCGCGGGTTCAACCTGGACCTGGAGAACGGCCTGCTGATCGATGACCCGCAGGGGCAGTGGCTGGCGCCGCGGGAAGCGGAGCTGACCGAATTGCGCCGGCATGCGCCGAAGATCGGCTCGGCCGAAGCGCTCGGGGCCAAGACCGAGCACCCGAAGGACGTGCGCAAGTTGCTGCGAAGGTTGCGGTATAGCCGGTTGGAGCCGTTGATCAAGCGGGTGCTTTGAGGCTTTTTGGCTTTGCTGGCTTTGACGGGATCTCACCGGCGCTGCATATCTTGCGGCAAACACCTGTCAGCCCTTATGCAATCCCTGTATGAATCGCTTTTTTTCGAACATGAGTAAGCGCAGGCGATTGCTGGCGGCCGACACCGCCATCGGGAATGTGCTTTCGCGACTGGGAGCGACTGAGTTCGCACGGGCGGCTTCTGGTGAGCTTTTTGTCCGGGCAACAGCTTGCAGCGCCGGGCGCGGGCGAACAGCGCGAAGGGCAGGCCTCTCGTCAGGTTGCGGTGCCCAGGGAGCAGTGATATCAATATGATATCTATGCTGCATGAATGGCCTTGAGGCTGGGCTATCATTTGTCGGCAAGTGTGCAAGCCCCCTCTGAAAAGTCATCACGTGCGCATACAATCGCGCCCTTTCCTCGTTAACCAGATAGGCCAAAGCGTATATGGCGCTAGATCCACCTACGATGCTGACCATCTCGATCGCCTTGGCTGCAGCAGCTGCCCTGTACCTGGCGATCGAATGGCGCAGTGTCCGCGAACCCTCGCTGCTTTACTGGAGTGCGGGCTTCGCCACTATTACCGTCGGTTGCATCCTGGCGTTGTTGCGCGGGATCGGCTTGCTGTTCATCGGCATCTGGTTCGCCAATGGCTTGCTGGTGATCGCCCACGGGTTCTTCCTGCTGGGCGTGTTGCGCTTTACCCATGACCGCTTGTCGCGTGCCTGGTTGATCATCGTGGTGGTCTGGTTCGCCTTGCTGCTGTTGCCCGTGGGGCCGCAGTGGTCAAAGGTGATGCTGATGGTCAACTCGTTGCTGGTCGCGGCATTGACCCTCAAGGCCAGCTTCCTGCTGCGCCCGCACGGCAAGTCGCTGAGCGTCGGCGCGGTGCAGTTGCGCTACGTACTGCTGATCCACGGATTGTTCTATGTGGTGAAGGCGATCATCGCGATCACGCCGGGTACATTGATTGACCTGGCAACCTTTGGCGGGCTGATCATTCAGGTTTCCCTGGTAGAAGGGGCGATGGCGATCATGCTGATTGCCTTGTCGATGACCGGCACCGTGCGCTACCGGCGCGAGGAGCGCATCGCCCGGCTGGCAGCCCGCGACCCGCTGACGGCGCTGTACAACCGGCGCGCGCTGGAGGTGCGGGCAGCGCATTTCTTCAAGGATGTGAGCCCGGCGCAGCCTGGGGCATTGCTGCTGATCGACATCGACAATTTCAAGCTGGTGAATGACCTGCATGGGCACATTGCCGGGGACCGCTTGCTGGTTGCCCTGAGCGAGATGATTCGCGCGGTGCTGCCCGAGCGCTCACTGGCGGCGCGGTTGGGGGGCGATGAGTTTGTCATTCTGCTGAGTGGGGCCAGCAGCGAGCGGGTAGCGGAGTTGGGCGGGGTGTTGCGCGAGCAGTTCCAGCAGTATGCCGGCAAGACGGTGCCTACTCCGCAGGCAGTTACCTTGAGTATCGGCGCCAATGTGTTCGACCAGGCGCCGGCTAGCTTGGCGGCGTTGATCGAGCAGGGGGATGTGGCGTTGTATCAGTCCAAGCGCGGGGGGCGGGACAGTTTGCGTTTTGTCGAGCGGCCGATGGCTGATATCGGCCAGTAATCGACATCTCCTGAGGTCGCGACGATCAAGGTCAAGGCAACAGCTCTTGCTGTTGCTTTGCTCTGGCTTTTGCTTCTAAGCGCGATAGTCCAGGTGCCACGGATTGCGACTTCAGGAGGCTGAGCGCAGGGTTTGCGGAGGGAGGTCACGGGGCAGGCCCATGGTTACTTTTGCCAAGACAAAAGTGACCCGCCGTACGAGCGGAAAGGTGACTCAGCGCCACCCTCGCTAATGAATGTCTACTTGATGTGAATGCCCATGGCTTGAAATTTGAAGTTTGAAGTTTGAAGTTTGAAGTTTGAAGTTTGAAGTTTGAAGTTTGAAGTTTGAAGTTTGAAGCTTATGCGCCGGTTTCGATACGGCGAACAGTCCATTTGCGATGGCGACGCTGACTCACCTTTTCGCCCTTACGGCGAGTCACTTTTTTTTCTTGGAAAAAAGTAACCAAAAACCGCTCGCTCCCATCATCCGGCCCCTACGCTGCGCTTCGGGGTGCCCTCACTCCGGCCTTGCTCCCGGGAGGACCGCGCTGCAGGCCCCATCCTGGGGCCCAGCGCTTGACGGGCATCCATGCCCGTCACCTCCCTCCGCAAGGCCTGCGTTCGGCCTCCTGAAGTCGCGA
>NZ_JABMCW010000267.1:0-7748 GCF_013179705.1 Pseudomonas sp. CM25
GCCTGGGCAAGGTGCCCGCTGTGTTTGCCACGCTGGTCTACGCCCTGCCACCGCTGGTACGGCTGACCGAGCTGGGCCTCAGCCAGATAGACCAGTCGTTGCTGCAGGCCGCCCACGGTTTGGGCGCCAGCCGTTGGCAGCGGCTCCGGCGGATTGCCTTGCCGCTGGCGCTGCCCAGTATCATGGCCGGGCTCAACCAGTCGGTAATGATGGCCCTGTCGATGGTGGTGGTGGCATCGATGATCGGCGCGCGCGGGCTGGGTGAGGACGTGCTGGCGGGTATCCAGACCCTGAATGTGGGCCAAGGGGTAGAGGCCGGGTTGGCCATCGTTGCGCTGGCCATGGTGATCGACCGGATCAGCCAGGCGTATGGGGGGAGCAGGCGCTGAATCGGGTAGCCTGGATCGGCGCCAAGGGCGATCCCCGTGCGCCTTGCCGCCAATCCCCCCGAGCCTGACAATGCAACCCTGCCAACACAAACCGGACCCCTCGGCATGTCCCTCAAAGCCCTGCGCACCCTGGTGACCATCGCCCGTCACGGCACCTTTGCCCGTGCCGCCGACCTGCTAAGCCTCACCCCCTCGGCAGTGAGCCTGCACATCAAATCGCTGGAAGACGAACTGCAGGTGACGCTGTTCGACCGCAGCCGCCGCCAGGTCGTGCTGACCGAAGCCGGCCAGCTGGCGGTGGCCCGTGCCGAAAGCATTCTGGCCGCTTATGACGAACTGGCCGACGCCCTGGCAAGTGGCCCTGGCCTGCGCGGCCGCCTGCGCCTCGGGGCCATCCATACCGTGCTGGCGCGGCGGCTGCCCAGGGCCCTGGTGTGGATCAAGGCCCACCACCCGCAACTGCACATCAGCGTGGCCTCCGGCATGTCGGCAGAACTGGCGCGGCGCGTGGAAGACGGCGAGCTCGACGCGGCGATCACCACCGAACCGGTCAGCCCCTACCCGCAGAACCTCGACTTCACGCCCTTGTTCGAGGACCGCTTCTGGGCCATTGCCAGCCCTGAGCTGGCCGGCCACAGCGTGCCGCAGCTGCTGGCCAGTCAACCCTTTCTGCGCTTCGACAAACGCGCCTGGGCCGGGCGACAGATCGAACAGGAACTGCGCCGGCAGCACTTGCAGGTAAGCGAGCAGATGGAACTGGACAGCCAGGAAGCCCTGGCACGCATGGCGGTGATGGGCCTTGGGGTGGCCATCATCCCAATGGCCGATGACGACCTGCAACGCCTGCCACCGGCCACCTGCCTGCCATTTGGCGAGCCCCAGCTGACCCGGCGGGTGGTGTTGCTGGAGCATGAAAAAAGTCAGCGGCGGCATTTGAGTGCAGTATTGAAAACCGCGCTGGAAGCGTGAGGGCGCCGAGGCCACAGCGCGGGCCGGAGTAACATGCATTTTTCCTCAATGGTCAGTTAAGAAAACAACGTTTCTACAAATCAGTTGCCGCCAGTAATGTGATCCCGTACCCGACTACGGAACGTCACCCATGCTCCAGTTGCTGCTGACCACCTTGCTGCCGATAATCTTGCTGATTGCCTTGGGCAGCTTCCTGCGCCTGCGCAGGTTTCTGGCTGAAAGCTTCTGGCCCGGGGCCGAGCGCCTCAGCTACTACGTACTGTTGCCGTCACTGTTCCTCCACGGCCTGGCCACCGCCAACCTGGACGGCGTACCGGTACTGGGCATGGTCGGTGTACTGATGCTCTCGACACTGGCGGGGGCCGTGCTGCTGGTGCTCTACCAGGGCGCGATCAACCACGATGGCGCCGACTTCACCTCGGTGTTCCAGGGCGGCATCCGCTTCAACAACTACATCGGTGCCACCCTGGCTGCGGGCATCTATGGAAGCGCCGGGATTGCCCTGGCGGCGGTGGCCAACGCGGCCATCGTGCCGCTGGTCAACCTGCTTTGCGTGCTGGTGTTTGCGCGCTTCAGCGCTCGCCATAGCTCGCCCGCCACGGTGCTGAGGGCGATCTTCGCCAACCCGTTGATCGTCGGTTGCGCAGGCGGCCTGTTGCTACGGGTAACTGGCCTTGGCCTGCCGGCCGGCATCGAACCTACGGTCAAGGCCCTGGGCCAGGCTGCCCTGCCGCTTGGGCTGCTGTGCGTTGGCGCGGCCCTGGGTGGCGCCCGCCTGGGCCAGCAGGTGCGGCCGCTGATGGCGGCATCGGCGTTCAAGTTCCTGGTCATGCCGCTGACCACCTGGGGCCTGTGCCGGGTGCTCGGCCTGAGTGGCCAGGCCGCCGTGGTGGCGGTGCTGTTCCAGGCTCTGCCTACCGCTTCGTCATCCTATGTGATGGCCCGTCAAATGGGCGGCAATGCGCCCTTGATGGCGACGATCATAGCCCTGCAGACCGTGGCCGCCGCCGCCACACTGCCTTTGGTATTAATGCTTACGCTTGGCTAGACTCAGATTCAACCCACACTTCGGAAGCTTGGACCATGCGCCTATCGTGGATGGTAGTTGGCTTGACCTCGGCCCTGCTCGCAGGCTCCTTGCAGGCCGCTGACCCGGCCAAGGCTGCGGTCGCCGAGGACAAGGCCGAAGTGCTGGAGCAGAAAGTGGCGAACGATGCGCCTGCGCCGAAAAAGGCGGAAACCCTGACACCGAGCGAAGCGAAGGCCGTCGACCCTGCCGGCCAGGCGCCGCTGGACGACAGCATTACCTGCCTGGCCCGCACCATTTACTGGGAGGCCAAGGGCGCCGACGCCAAGGACATGGCCGCCGTTGCCAGCGTGGTGCTCAACCGCCTGGGCCATGATGGTTTCCCGGACACCATCTGCGGGGTGGTCAAGCAGGGTGTGGAGACCAAGGCCTGCCAGTTTTCCTGGTGGTGCGACGGGCGCTCCGACCAGGTCGAGGAAGCGCAGCGTTACGACGTCGCCAAGGAGATCGCACGCAAGGCGCTGAACCAGCAACTCAAGGACCCCACCGGGGGTGCACTGTACTTCCATGACCGCACGGTGCGCCCGGACTGGGCCAAGGCCTATCGACGCACCGCGCAGACCACGCACTTCCTGTTCTACAAGCCGAACCAGGCGTTGGCACGCTAGATCTGAAGTCGAGCGTTCCCGTGAAGCGTCGATGTTACGAATGATTACCAAACCGCCGCACTTTTCCGGCGACCAGTGGTCTACTCCCTCTTGTGCCGGCAGCAACCCACGCCGGCGTTTTCATTGCTTTGCATGACCCCGGGCCAAAAGCCCCGGGCTTGTGTAGGATGAGCAGCGCATACCACGACGCTGCCAGTCACAGGGAGATCCACATGCGCGTCCTGCCATCACTTGCCGCCTTGTCACTGGGCCTGGTCGTCTCGACCGCGGCGCTGGCTGTTACCGGCGAAGAGGCGCAACTGATCGACTCGATCAACGTCTACCGCAGCAAGGCCCAGCCCTGCGGTGGCGAGGCATCGCTGGAGCTGCCGCCGCTCAACAGCGATACCCGCCTGGCGCTGTCGCCAGAGGGTACCCGCGACCTGCAGCAGGCCATGACCCGCGCCGCCTACCCCATGGTCAACGTCCAGGCCATAAGCCTGTCCGGGCCGCGCGATGCGCGCGCCGCAATGCATGCCATTGAAGAAAGCTTCTGCCAAGTGGTGCTCGACCCGCAGTTCGTCGATATCGGCGTCAGCCAGGAGGGCCGCGACTGGCGCATCGTGCTGGCGCGGCCGCTGCTCAGTGGCCGCCTGGGCGACTGGCAGGCCGAGGGGCAGAAGGTGCTGCAGGCAATCAACGACGCGCGCAAGGTGCCTCGACAATGCGGCGGCCAGCCCTTCGCCGCCGCCCCCGCGCTGGCCTGGAGCACTGCGCTGGCCGGCGTCGCCGCCAACCACACGCGGGCCATGGCCAACCAGAACTTCTTCGACCATATCGACAAGGATGGCCGTACCCCCGGTGACCGTGCAGAGCTGGCTGGCTACCTGTATCAGCAGATCGGCGAGAACATTGCGGCCGGGCGCGACACTGCGCACAAGGTAGTCGAGGGCTGGCTGGACAGCCCGGGGCATTGCGCAACGCTGATGAATCCGGACTTCCGTGAGCTGGGTGCTGCCTATGCAGTAGACCCGAAGAGCGACGCAGGGATCTACTGGACAGGGTTGTTCGGCTCGCCGCAGTAAGCCTGCCTGAGCGCCAGCGCGGTACAACCAAACCGCCGCCGCACGCACTTGCCCAAGTGACTGGCGTCGGCAAAACCCACCTCATCGGCAATTTGCATCAGGCTGTGGCTGGAGTTGCACAAGCGCCAGCGCGCCTGCTGCAAGCGCATCTCCAGCCACCAGGCCTTGGCGCTCACGCCGTGGCTGGCCTGGAACTGCCGGTCCAGTTGCCGCCGGCTGATGCCCAGTTGCGCAGCCAACTGCTCCACCGCCACTGGCGTGCCCAGGTGATGGCGCATCAATGCCTGTGCCCGCTCCGCTTGCCGTCCTGGCCCGCCGCCGAGTTCCAATGAGCGCAAGGCATGGCGGCTGTCGCGGGTTTCATCCACGAGCATGTCGGCAAGCCCCGAAGCGCAGCTTGTCGAGAAAGGCACCGAACGGCAGCAGGGCAAAATCCGGCAAGGGCGGATAAGCAAGCGGATGTCAGGCTGCATGAAGCTGTGTCCAGAAATCACCGTCGAATGTCCGGATCATACCCTGACAGAGAAGACCTGGCGCCATAGACTGGCGCTCTTCGGACCAACAAGGCGTTTCCCGACATGGCTCTCGACACCTGGCTTATTTACCTGCTGGCAAGCATCGGCCTGTCGCTGACGCCAGGCCCGAACAGCCTGCTGGCGCTGACTCACGGGGCCCTTTATGGCGCGCGCCGAACGTTGTTCACCATCGTTGGCGGCGTATTCGGCTTCAGCGCGCTCATTGCCTTGGCCATGTTCGGCCTGACAGCGTTGCTGCAGACCTCGGCCTCGCTGCTGGAAGTGCTGAAGTGGGTCGGCGGGGCTTACCTGGTCTGGCTGGGAATTCAGCTGTGGCGCAGCCCCGGTCTGCACCTGGAACTGAACGAGCGCAGCGCCCGTCTTGGCAACGCCGGCCTGTTCCGCCAAGGCCTGCTGTCGGCCCTGGCCAACCCCAAGGTGTTGCTGTTTTACGGTGCGTTCCTGCCGCAATTCATCGACCCGCAGCGGGGGTTGCTGCTGCAGTTCGTGGTGATGGCGGCGACCTTTGCCAGCGTGGAGTTTCTGGTCGAGTACCTGCTGGCGCGCCTGGCATTTCGCATTCGCCCTTGGCTGGCCAAAGGCGGCAAGGGCTTCAACCGCTGCTGCGGCAGCCTGTTTGCCGTGATTGGCGTGGCCCTGCCGCTTGGCCGCTGATGCCCAGGCTGGGGCGCTCAGCCTCGATGCGCTCTGGCCAGGAAAACCAGCAAGGCAATGCCCGGCAACCCTGCCCCCACCAACGTGATGCCTTGCCAGCCAAACTGGCTGAACACCGCACTGGCCACCGCCGAACCCAGCGCCCCACCGAGGAAGATGCTGGTCATGTAAACCGCGTTCAAGCGCCCGCGGCTGGCCGGGTCCAGCGCGTACACCTCGCGCTGACCAATGACCATGTTCATCTGCACCGCGAAGTCCAGCAGCACTCCGGTAAGCCCCAGACCGATCACGCTGTAGCCCGGCGCGGTCAGGCCCAGCAACAATGCCGCCGGAGCCAGCAACAATGCCAGCAGCGAGCCGGCCCGCGCATGTCCGGCGTCGGCCAGGCGGCCGGCCAGCGGCGCGGCTACGGCCCCTACCGCGCCCACCAGGGCAAACACCGCGATCTGGCTTTGCGACAGCCCATGCTCACCTGCCAGGGCCATCGGCACCGCTGTCCAGTAAAGGCTGAACGCTGCAAACATCAATGCCTGGTACAACGAACGCTGGCGCAGCAATGGATACCGCCGCAGCAACGTGAGCAGCGACAGCATCAGCTCGGCATAGCTGGCCTTGTGCTCAGGCCGCCGCTGCGGCAGGGTCAGGCCCAGCAGCAGGATGATCGCCAGCATGACCCCGGCAGCGCCAATGAACACCGCCCGCCAGCCGAAGTGGTCAGCCACCAGGCTCGACAACGGCCGCGCCAGCAGGATACCCAGCAGCAGGCCGCCCATGATATTGCCCACCACCCGCCCGCGCTGCTGCTCCGGTGCCAGGTGCGCGGCCAGCGGGATCAGCATTTGCACCGCTACCGAACTGAAACCGATCAGCAGCGCGTAGCCCAGGAACAACCGGCCCTGGCCGCTGCTGCTGGTGCCCGCCAGCAACAGGCTGACGCAGGCCAGCACCGCGGTGGCCACCATCAGGCGGCGGTTTTCCAGCAGGTCGGCGAGCGGCACCAGCAACAGCAGACCAAGCGCATAGCCCAGCTGCGTGAGGGAAACGATCAGGCTGGCATGCTCGGTGGACAGCCCCAGGTCCGGGGCGATCAGCGCCACGATTGGCTGGGCATAATAGATATTGGCGACTATTGCGCCACAGCAGAAAGCCAGCAGCACGACCAGCGTGCGGCTGAGGCCGGCGGCTGCAGGCTGCGCGGTGGCAAGGGTGGGATTCATGGCGGTGTCCTCGGCGAGGGGGTGGAATATGTCGGCTACCTTACCCAGTCGCGGGTGGGTCGAGAATCCGGCGACGACGCAACGCGGCTTTGCGTGCAGCGCAACGTTAGGTGCGCGGTTGCAGCAAATTTTCGCAAAAGTCGATGAACGCGTTCACCCGCCGCGAACCTCGGTGATTGGGCAGGTACAGCGCATTGATGCTGTCATTGGCTGTGCCAGGGCTTGCCCGCCAGGCGGGGAACAATTGCTGCAGCCGCCCGGCAAGCACATCCTCGCGCACCAGCCAGTCGGCCAGCAGCGCAATGCCACTGCCCGCCAGTGCAGCTTCGCGGAGCATGTCGGCATTGGCGCTGCGCAATGGCCCGCGCACGTCCAGTTCCAGGCTGTCCTGGCCCTGGGTCAGGCGCCAGGGACGGGCTTTTTGCCCATAGCGAAAGCGCAGGCAGGCATGATCAAGCAACGCCTTTGGGTGCTGCGGCGGCTCACCCCGGGCGAGGTAGGCCGGGCTGGCTACCAGCCAACGCTCGAAGCGCCCCAGCTGACGACACACCAGCTCGTCATTGGGCGAGGGGTCGCCGAGACGAATCGACAGGTCATAACGCCCGTCGAGCAGATCATCCAGGCGGTCGCTGAGGTCGATGTCCAGCTCCAGCGCCGGGTGCTGCGCCAGGAACTGCCCCAGGTGCGGGGCGACGACGCGCCTGCCGAACTCCACGGGCAGGCACAGGCGCAACACGCCGACCGGCGCCTCGCCACGGTCGGCAACGCTGGCATCGGCTTCATCCAGGGCTTCGAAAATACCCCGTGCGCGTTCGTAATAACGGGCGCCCGCTTCCGTCAGGCTGACCTGGCGGGTCGAGCGGTTGAGCAAGGTGGCGCCCAGTTCGGCCTCCAGAGCATCGACCAGGCGCGTCACCGACGATGTCGCCAGCCCCAGCCTGCGTGCAGCGGCAGAAAAACCCTGGGCATCGATGGTGGCCACGAACATCTTCATTGCCTGGAGTTTGTCCATTTGCCGCCCACGCTCCAAAACTCAGAAAGTTCTTACAAACCGCCGGGCCGGTCAAGAAGCGCGCTGCTGGGCAATAGCGTTCATAGTGGAATCAAATCCTTCCCATGAGGCTTTCCATGACACTGACCAACCTGCTGACTGCCCTGCCCGCCGCCGACCCAACCTGCGCCGAACGCGTGGACGAACTGCTCAGCCGCCCGGGCGTGCGCGTC
>NZ_JABMCW010000268.1:0-7720 GCF_013179705.1 Pseudomonas sp. CM25
GCCGAGCAGGTCGCGGGCCTGGGCCTTGACCACTTTCCAGGTGGCCATGCCGCCGATTTCGTGATCGTCGCCGGTGCCGAACTTGCCATCGGCGCCCAGGTCGCGGTTGGTGATCAGCCGGCCCGTGGCGACCGGACCATCGGCAGTCATCATGTACGCGCGCAGGAACACCTGGTGCGAGGGGTGCGAGCTGTAGGTCTGGTTCTGGTCCACGAACGGTGTGGTGGTGTTGCTGTGCTCGTGAATGTCGTCGGCGTTGCCCAGGATGCCATCCGGCCCAGGCAGGTTGGTGGCGCGGGTCACCACCATGAAGTTGGTGAAGCCGCCCGGCACATACAGCGGGTCGTCCGCTTGCAGCGGGATGTAGATAGTGCCCGAGCCGCCCTTGGTGACCAGGTCCAGCCCGTGGTCGAAAAACTGCCCGAAGAAGGTCATCCAGGCGTTGAACGGCGCCGACAAGCCGGCATCGGCAGCGGTGTTTTCGAACAGGTACACGTCGTGGTCGTCGCCGGTGCCGAACTGGCCGTCCAGGCCCGGGCTGGCAACCACGCGCACGCCGTCCTTGAGCACATCGTCGTTGCCCGGCGTGCCGAAGTTGAGCACGCCATCCGCGCCAGGGTCGTAGGCAGTGGCGTAGGCGGCCGGGTTGTTGGAGGTCTGGTCGACGATCAGGTTGCTGATGGTGCGCGGCTGCGAGTCGAACACTGCACCACTGATCTGCTGGTACGACGAACCCGGTATGGCGGGCGAGCCTGGGCCGAAGAAGCCGGCGGGTGCACCCTCGGCCGGGTTGAATACCGGGTCGCTCAGGCGCGGGAATACAGCGTCGGCAGCACCGTACTGGGTGTGGTTGTTGCCGTTGAGGTTCATCAGGTTGTTGTTCGAGCCATCCACCGCCCGCAGGCCCAGCGGCGCGCGGATGTTGGGGATCAGCGAGAGGATGTCCTGCCCATGGGCATCGGCTTCGGCGATCTTGATCTGCTCAAGAATGAAGTTGAGGTCGGAGCGCACCATGTGCAGGCCGGCGCCACCGTCAGCCGCGTCCACCACCGGCGTGGCCGGCGTCGGCAGCACAGGCGCACCGGGCTGGACCACGCCGGTGGGCTGGGAGAACAGCACTTCCGTGGTGCCATGGGCGTCCTGGTAGATCGCCTTGACCCGCAGGCTCAGCCCCGCCAAGTCCGGCGACACCTTGAACGCGGTGCCATCGGCGCTCTGGAACGCCAGGTCACCGGCTGGCAGCAGGATGATGTCTTCGAACACACCGCTGCCAGGGTCGGCTTCGAACTGCCAGTAGTACGACACCGAACTGTTGGCCAGCGTGCCGAGCGGGTTGCCTGCAGCAATGTTGTCGGCATCACGCACGCCTGCCACGCTCACTGTCAGCATGTCGCCCACGGTGATCGCGCCGCCGTTGCCATCGGTGACCGTGGGGCTGCCGGTAGCCTGCGCGTTCAGCCCGGTCACCAGCACGCGCTGGCTGTCGGCAAACTGCAGACGTTCGACATGCAGCAGGGTATCGATGCCGTCACGGCCGGCCACGGTATCGGTCACCGTCCAGACGTCATCGGAAACGTCGAGCGTACCCTTGGTGTTCTGGGTCACCACGTACTCGCTCTGCACACCCGAGAACACCGCCGTGTCGAACGCAGCCCCGCCCGTCGAGGTGCCGGGCAGGATTTCGCGTACTGCCTTGAGCTGCCCAGGGTTGTAGGTGCGGTCAAGCATGAACGGGATCATGTCGACCATGCTGTCGAAACTGGCGATCTCGGGGCCGCTGTGGTTGACGTCGCCTGCGGCATACACCGCGATGCGCACGTTGATCCACTTGTCACCGTCGATCAGGTCATCGCCGCCACGGCCTTCGATCAGGTCGCTGCCATTGCCGCCGAGCAGGATGTTGCCGGTGGCAAAGCCGGTGGTGGGCAGCCCGGCATCGCTGAGGAACTGCTGCAGGCCGCGTATCAGCGCGACGTTGGTCAGCGCACTGCCGGTGGCACCGCCGTGGTTGAGGATGGTCACGGCATCGACGTCATCGCCCTTGAGCACGTCGGCGAATTTCGAGCCTGATACGCCCTCGACTTCGGCGAAGCGGTCAAGGATGGAAGCCGGCGAGGCGCCGACCGGGTTGAACACGCCGGCGTTCTGGTTGGGTGCGTTGCCATGGGGCTGCGCAAGGGCGGCCAGGCTCAGGTCGACGGTGACGCCAACCTGGTCATTCTTGTAGGTCACCCAGTCGAACCCGGACATGCCGTCCATCTTGTCCTGGGCATCACTGCCGACAAAGATGTCGTCGCCCCCTTCGCCGATCATTTCGTCAAAGCCGCCGCCACCGACGAAGATGTCGTTGCCGACCACTTCGTCACCCAGCAGCGGCGCGAAGTTGTCGCCAGGCGCACCGTCCTGGGTGCCCTTCTCGATCCAGTCGTCGCCCTCGTTGCCGGTAGGTGGCAGGTTGGTCTTGGCGCCAAGGATGAAGTCGTCGCCCTGGCCGCCGAAGGTGGTGCTGATGTCCTCGGTGGTGATGATGAAGTCCTGGCCGTCACCGCCGAGAATCAGGTTGCCGGCAACCCCCATGCTGCCGGCGACGATCACGTCGTTGCCGGCATTGCCTTCCAGGCGGTTGTCGCCAAACGAATCGGTGATGATGTCGTCGCCCGCGCCACCCAGCACCGCGTCGTTGCCAGCGCCGCCTTCCAGCACATCGTCGCCTGCATCACCATAGACGGTATCGTCACCGTCACCGGAGATGATGATGTCGTTGCCGGAAGTACCGCCGAGCACCACGTGGTCTTCACCGGTGTAGTGCAGGTAGTTGCTGTCTGGCCCGACGGTATCGGGGTTGTCGCGAATCACCAGCGGGACGATCTCTACCCCGTTGATCTCGATGCCGCCAGTCGGGTCGGCCCTGCCGTCCGTACCCAGCCCGGTGAACTGGTTGGCCTGGTTCACCTCAAGGGTAAAGGTCGGCGTGAGGAACACGGTGTTGGACAGGTGGGTGACGTCGGAGTTGAGCATGATCAGCTTGGCGAAGGAGTTGTTTTCCAGCTCCGTGCCGAAGTTCATGCCCGCCGTGCGTGACAGGTAGTAGAAACGGTCGCCGTTCTGCAGCGCTTCCAGCTGGGTTTCGAAGACGAAGTTGAAGCTGGAGCCGAGCATGCCGCCGAACGGCATTTTCTTCTCGGCCAGGCCGCCGACCCAGAAGTCGATGGCATCGACGCCCGTTACGGTAACCCCGCTGATGTCGTCGGCCGTGCCGGCGATGCCGTCCTTGCCCGCCAGCGTCACGTTGGCGTAGGCGCCGGTGCCGTTGAGGAAGTCCAGACGGTCAGCCGGTGCACCGCTGCCGCCAAGCACAAGGGCCACTGCGGCGGCGCGCTTGGCCGCTTCGGTGGTAGCCCCGGTAATGCTGCTGTGGGTGCCGTAGGCGGCAATGAAGTTGATCAGCGACGCCGGATGCTTGAGGTGGTCGGCAAAGTCGGCCCAGCTGATGTAGGCCTTCAGCTGGCTGTCGCCGGTGGCGGCGTAGAACTCGCGGCGCGCCTCGTTCAGGCTGGGGATGCCGGTGTCGCGGCCACGGGCGATGTTCAGTGCGGGCAGGTCCAGCGGCAGGCCGAGCAGGTTATTGCGCAACGCCTCGGTGACGAACTCGTCGATCTCGTTGCCCAGCTGGCGAGTGACGCCACGGATGATCGCCCCCGCCGCTTCGTCGGCGGTGGCACCGCTGCCGGCGAACGCCAGGGGGTTGAGGAAGGCGGCGATCAGGCCCAGTTGCTGGTCGGGATTGTTCGGGTCGCCCGATACCGGGTTGAACGCCGGGTCGAAGCGGTCGACGGTTTCGGTCAGCATCGAGTGGCCGAAGCGGTACACCACATGGGCGAACTCGGCCAGGATCGCCGGGTTGATCGACGTGTCGTAGCCGTTGGGGGCGAGGAATGCGTCGATCTGCGGCTGGATGGTGCGGGCGAACTCTTCGAACACCAAATGCTGGTACTGCATTTCGGTGCCGAACTTGGCAGCCTGGAACAGCCGCTCGCCGTCCCATACCAAGGCGGCGATGCCGGCGGGCGTGGTGGGGATGGCGGTGACATCGTCGATCAGCCATTCGTTGAGAAATGCCACGTCGCCTGCGGCCAGCAGGGTGTCCTTGGTCTGCTGCACCTGGCGGTTGTGTTCGGAGTGGAACACGTGGTGAACGGCAGTAAGGCCGATGTTCTCGTTGACCCGGCCGTCACCGGCAATGTAGTGGGCATCGAGCAGCTCGTTGTCGTAGGTCAGGTTGTTGCCGCCCTGCCCCACAGGCTGCGCATTGCCGACCAGGGTATCGGCGTCGGCGTGCAACACCCCACCCACCACCACCGGCTCGGCGTTGTGTGCAATGTCGTCGAGGAAGGCATGCCCGGTGCGCACGGCATTGGCCAGGCTGATGGGCGCGGCACGGTCGCCTTCGACCAGCGTGGTGACGTCGTCAGCGGTGCCGGCAATGCCGTCGGCGCCATTGTTCACGCGCATCACCACCTGCGGCATGCCGTTGGGGCCACGCAGGAAGTTGCCATACGCATCGGTGGCCAGAAGCGGCACGCTGTGCACATCGGCGTCGGTCAGGTTGATGCCGAGCAGGTCGCGGGCCTGGGCCTTGACCACTGCCCAGGTGGCCATGCCACCGCCTTCGCCATTGCCGTCGTCGCTGGTGCCGAACTTGCCATCGGCGCCCAGGTCGCGGTTGGTGATCAGCCGCCCGGTGGTTACCGGGTCGCCTGCGGCGTCGAGCATGTACTCACGCAGGAACACCTGGTGCGAGGGGTGCGAGCTGTAGGTCTGGCTCTGGTCGACAAACGGCGAGGTGGTGTTGGGCTGGCCATCGTCGGCGGTACCCACCACACCATCGGCGCCGGCAGTGCGTACGGCGCGCGACAGCACCATGAAGTTGGTCGGGCTGTTGGCGTTGTACAACGGATCGTCCGGGCGCAACGGGATGAACACGATGTCGCTGCTGCTCTTGGTGACCAGGTCCAGGCCATGGTCGAAGAACTGGCCGAAGAAGGTCATCCAGGCGTTGAAGCCGGCGGTAAGGCCGGCATCTGCCGAGACGTTGGGGATGAAGAACACCGGTTTGTCGTCAGCCGTGCCGAACACCCCGTCGATGCCGGGGCTCATCATCGGGG
Organism: Pseudomonas sp. CM25; assembly: GCF_013179705.1. NCBI lineage: Bacteria > Pseudomonadati > Pseudomonadota > Gammaproteobacteria > Pseudomonadales > Pseudomonadaceae > Pseudomonas > Pseudomonas sp. CM25. The sequence continues at coordinate 5,166 of NZ_JABMCW010000268.1, forward strand.
CGGCGCCACCGTTGGCCTCTACCGCAGCCGGGTTGTTGGCTGTCTGGTCGACGATCAGGTTGCTGATGGTGCGCGGTTGCGCATCGACGACCGTGCCGGTGCCTGCATAGCTGGCACGGTACGAGGCGTCGAGCAGGCGCAGGAACGCGTTGTCGGCTGCGCCGAACTCGCTCTGCCCGGCGACCAGGTTGTTGTAGCTGCCATCGACGGTGCGCAGGCCGAACGGCACCTGGCCGTTGGGCAGCAGGTCGATCAGGCTGGCGCCGGCAGCGTGAGCTTCGGCGATGAAAATCTGCTTGAGGATGAACTCCAGGTCCGACTTGCTGAAATTGGCCATTGCAATTGCCCTCGATCAATCGGGAGAAATCTCAGGGCAACAGGGTCCGTCCCGCGCCCAGTCAGTGTTGACGTGCGCAGTTTCTGTATGAGGGTTCTGGGGACCGGTGGGCGGTGTCGTAATGACGCCCCTGGCCTCATCGCCGGCAAGCTGGCCCCCGCCGAAACGGCGGAAACCCTGTTAACTGTGCGATACAGCGGTGTAACGCACATGCATCGCCCCCGACTCGCACAGGGTCCGAATACATCAGACTAAAGTCGTAGGCGAAAAGCTTGTCAATATCCCGTCAAAAAAATCGTCCACCGATGGTAATGCGATGCAACTAGCTGTTTTCCCGGTACTTATGAAAAGTTCAAAGAATTTATAGAGCGAAAAGATATTACTGGATGTTTCATTGCAACCTACGCTGCTGCATGTGGGAGCGACGCAGCGTTCTGGATTATTCGCCCTGAGAGCGACCCGTCTGCGAGCCGACCAAGAAGCCACAACTACCGCCGTACGGGGCGCCGCAAGGGCTTCCCGATTTGCGATGAAGGGAGGCCCCCGATGCCCAAGGCACCGCGCACCCGTTCCGAACTGGCCGATGCGCTGTTTCGCCTGCGCCGCAGCTTTTACGCCCTGGGCGCCTTCAGCGGCGTGATAAACGTCATGATGTTGACGCCAGCCGTTTACATGCTGCAGGTGTACGACCGCGCTCTGGTAAGCCGCAACGTCACCACCCTGGCCATGCTCACGCTGTTGGTAGTGGGGCTGTTCCTGCTGATGTCGGCACTGGAGATGATGCGCACCCGCGTGCTTATCCGCGTCGGCAACTGCCTGGACATGGACCTCAACCGCCGCATCTTCAGCGCCGCCTTCGAGCGCAACCTGAGCCGCGCCGGCGGCAACCCGGCCCAGGCCCTGCAGGACCTGGCGCAGGTGCGGCAGTTTCTCACCGGCAACGGCCTGTTCGCCTTCTTCGACGCGCCGTGGACACCGATCTACCTGCTGGTCTGCTACCTGATCCACCCGCTGCTGGGGCTGGTCACGATGATCGGCTCGCTGATCCTGGTGGGGCTGGCCTACCTGACTGAAAAGGCCACGCAAAAGCCATTGGCCGAAGCCAACCAGGCAGCCCTGTCATCGGCCAGCTACGCCAACAACAACCTGCGCAACGCCGAAGTGATCGAAGCCATGGGCATGCTGCCGTCGATCGGCAAGCGCTGGTTCCAGGGCCACTTGCGGATCCTGCAGATGCAGACCCTGGCCTCCGACCGCGCCGCGCTGATCAGCAGCACCGGGCGCTTTGTGCGCATCACCTTGCAATCGGTGATCCTCGGTACCGGCGCGCTGCTGGCGATCGAGGGCAAGATCACCCCCGGCATGATGATCGCCTGCTCGATCCTGACCGGCCGCGCCCTGGGGCCGGTGGAACAGGTGATCGCCTCGTGGAAGCAGCTGCTGGGTTGCCGCCTGGCCTGGGGCCGGCTCAACGACCTGCTGCAGGACTACCCACAGCGGCCACCGAGCATGTCCCTGCAGCGGCCGATGGGCATGTTGGCGGTGGAAAACGTGATTGCCGGCGCCCCGCGCACCAACACCACCATCGTGCGCGGGGTGAGCTTCAGCCTGGCCGCGGGTGACAGCCTCGGCATCATCGGCCCGTCGGCTTCGGGCAAGTCCACCCTCGCCCGCCTGCTAGTGGGCGTGTGGCCCGCCCAGGCCGGCAAGGTGCGCCTGGATGGCGCCGACATCTTCACCTGGAACAAGGCCGAGCTCGGCCCGTGGCTAGGCTACCTGCCGCAGGACGTGGAGCTGTTCGAGGGCACCATCGGCGAAAACATTGCGCGCTTCGCCGAGGTGGACAGCGATGCGGTGATCCGCGCCGCACGCAGCAGCGGCGTGCACGACATGATCCTGCGTTTCCCGCAGGGCTACGACACCCGCCTGGCAGCCGATGGCAGCCCGCTGTCTGGCGGCCAGAAGCAACGCATCGCCCTGGCCCGCGCCCTGTATGGCGAGCCCAACCTGGTAGTGCTGGACGAGCCCAATGCCAACCTTGACGACCTTGGCGAGAAGGCCCTGGTGGATGCATTGACCGAGCTCAAGGCGCGCGGGGCCACGGTAGTGCTGATTTCCCACCGCCCCAATGTGCTGTGCGCAGTCGACCAGGTGCTGATGCTGCGTGACGGTGGGGTACACATGCTGGGCAGCCGCGATGAAGTGTTCGCGGCGCTGC
>NZ_JABMCW010000269.1:0-7706 GCF_013179705.1 Pseudomonas sp. CM25
TGAGTGTCGCGCTTAATAGTGCCGTCACGCTGAGCGTAGGTTTCATCGAACATCACCGTGGAAAAATATTGCCCTTTAAGGTCCGCCAGGCGTCTGGGCTGGGCGGCAAATTTTTCCAGTACGTTGATGAGCTGCAGGGCATGCAGGGCTGGCAGGCGAGCCTCCAGGGCATCGGTACCGGCATCGTCGTAGAGCTGTGCGAACAAGGCCAGTTCATGTTTGCCAACTTCAATAATCCGATCGCGGTGACCATCGAGGTTCCACTTCACTTTTACCCGACCATCGGGCAGCTCCATTTCCTCCTTGATTCCGGGCACCCGGCCAATGCCATCGTGCGCAAACGATTGGTCAATTGTACCGGGAACAAACAGATTGGAGACGTGCTTGAGGCTCGGCTCACCGATCGGGCCATGAATATTGATGCTGAAAAGCGTCTGGTTGTGCACCTCGGCAAATAACCTGGTTTCGTTGATGAACTGGAAGTGCGCACGCAAACGAGGATAGAGCTCCCGCCGGAACCCCCCTCCCTTGGGATCGTCGTAAATACCCTCCGGATGCAAAAAGCCACACACACCCTGCTCATTGGCATTGGCCCAGGCCCGAGGCAGGAAGCATTTGTAAAGATTGGTTTGAATGCCCTTGAGCTGCGGATAGTTCTGGGTGGCGTTCAGAAACGCCTGTGAGCCTTCCGCCTCCGCCAGCTCGTCAAACCAGGCCGTTTGCAATTGGGAGCTGCGCTCGAAGGCGGCTTCGCGCTGGTCGGTAAGCTGCTGTGCGCTGAGTTTGTGCAGCACAAAGGCCGGGTTGTAGTCGCCGAGAATCCCGCCTTCCTGCCATTCCACCTTGCGCCAGGGTGGGTTACCCAGAGTGATATCGAAGCCACCGCGCTTGGCGTAGATATCGGCAAAAGCCAGTTCCCAGTGGAAGAAGCGGAAGTGTTCACCCAGCTCGTTGGCGATGGCCAGGGTCTTAAAAAATGGATTCTTGAACAGCTTTTCCAGGTTGAGCTCGCCCTGCTGGGTGCTGACGTCGCGGACAGCCTTGGTTTCGGCGCGTAGGGTTTGTTGGGGCTCGTCGGCTGCGAACAGGTCCTCGATGGGTTTGGCGAAGAGATCATTCCCTTCCGCTGGCTCAGCACTAAACAAGCCGTCTTGCGTCGGGGCGAACTCGAAGGTGCCAGCGCTGTTGAGGATGGTGTTGAGGTCGAACAGCCATTTTTGTCGGTCAGGTAGTTGCTCTGCCTTGTCCAGCGGCCAGAACCAAAAGGCGCACCAGTAGTCCATGGCCAGTTTCAGACGGCGGTAGGGCGACGCGAAGCGGGCATTTGTATTGAAGATTCCAGTGGTGTGCAGCTGGTCTTTTTCTTTGGTGCTGGTGTGGTGTTCGGCCATACCCTGCTGGCCCCACAAGGGGTAGCTGTCTTCGGTACGCCGGCGGTGCAGCTCCAGCATCTGGGTGTGTTCGCGCCACAGCCGATCAACCGCATCACTGAGCGTTTGCAAGGAGCGAATTTCCTGTGCCTCAAACGGAGCACAGAAAGCTTTTTTCCAATCTTTGATTGCCTTGAAGGCATCCGGACGCAGCTGTTTGGCCACGCTATCTTTGTAGTCGACCATGCCAGGGTCGGGCAGCAGGAAGTGGTAAATTTCCCCTTCTTTTCGCCCCCCCTCGCCTGCCTGCTCCAGCAGGCTAAAGGGGTTGAGCCGGCGCGGGGCATGGTTGTACCAGAGCCCTTCCTTGGCTTGTTTCTTGAGTGTGCTGGCGAGGTAGACCTCGCGGCGAGCACCAATCAAGCTATTGCCAGTGAACAGCTGGTAGCCGAACCAGGGTACGTTATGACCACCGCTAAGGGCGTTAAGCCAGAGGGAGACTTCCGCCAGTTCAACAGCGATAGGGTTGAGGTCAACACCGAACACATTGTGGTCGGCGATGTGCATTTTTACCCGCTGCAGTTCGTGCTGGTAGTCCTCGTGGGGAATCCGCTGGCCCAGTTCCTGTTGTTTGCGCGTGAGGTAGGCCTCTGCGAGCTGGTTGACGGCCTCGTTCAAGAAGGCAGCACTGCCCATAGCAGGTTCGCATACCGTCAGTTTGAGGATGCCGTCGGCGGTGACATCGCTTGTCAGGCGCTCCTTAAGGGTGTACTTCACCAGGCTTTTGGTGAGCACTTCCGGAGTGTAGTAGCTAGCGGATTTTTCCCGATCGCGCCCGGCCATCCGGTAGATGAATTTGCCTTTGGGGTGGACGCGCAGCTTTCTCTTTTTTTCCTCGATGTCGTAAACCCATTCGCTGTCTTCGTCGAATTCGTTCAGCTGGCTTTGCGTGACGAAGAAGCCGGTTTCCAGTTCATCAGGGTTGATGTTTTGGCCTTTGGCGGCGACTTCGTAGAGGTCCTCGGTGGCGAAGAAACCACGGTAACTGAGCAGCGCTTCATACACGGCACCGAGCTGGTTGATACCGAGCTGGGTGTAGCTGACACGACCACGACGCTTACGGCCCTTCTGAGGCCGAGTCAAGGACATGCTCTGGATCACTCGCTGCAGGGTTTCGTTGCTGAAGGTGACTCGGTTGAGCAACGGAGTGTTAGCCGGGTCAAACAGGTGGCTGTCCAGGCCCTGCAGGGTGAAGCCGTTGGCGGTGCTTTCGTGCAACTGGTCGAGTTGGCGGTTGAGTTGGTGGCCGTTGTAGATCAGGCCGAACATGCGCTGCAGGCTGTGGTGAAAATAGTGACCGCGACGGCTTTCTTCGGTGGTCAAGCGAACACTTTCCAAATCGCGCAGGCTTTCCAGACTGTAGCCTTGGCGCCAGGCATCGTGCTGGTGCGGCAGGTAGCCGAGCTCTGGCCGAGCTTCGATATAGAACAGGAAAAGGATTCGGTACATGGTGCGCAGGCATTCGCTGGACAACTGGTCAGGGTCCAGCGCATTGCTGCCACTGTATATGCCCTCTTTGCGGTCTCGGGCCTGCTCGACCAGTTGCGCGGCCGCTTCGTTACCGAGCAACTCAATAGCGTGTCGCAGGGCATATTTCAGATCATCGGAGACGGCAAAGGCGTGTTTGTGACTGTTTTCATCCAGGCTGTCGAGTCGACTCTGGCCATCATCCGGCACCAGGCTTTCTCGGTGCAGCAGTACCGCGGTGGCCTTGAGGGTGCGGTCGTCTCGACGTCCGAGAATTTCTTCCCAGTCAAAACGCAGCATGCGATTCTGCGACCACTTGTAGCGGTCAATCAGAATGCCTTGGCGGTCGCTGAGCAGCAGTACCCAACGCGGCGGCTGCTCGTTAAACGGGCTGGATTGGCGAAACACCACTTCATTGAGGATGCGGTACCAGTCGGTATTGCTCAATTTGTCGTGGTGCGGACCAGAGCCGAAGAACTGGTCACGGTGCAGTTGCAGCGACAGCGGATCTTCGCCCTCGCTATTAGCATCCAGTGCACCCAACACCCATAGCTGGTCACCCAGCACACTGAGCACTGGCAGCTCCATATTGGCGGCAACCTCACGGTTGCCGGGCTGGTAGGTAATACCCAGCGCACCAAGCAGGTCGCGGTAGAACTCGCGTTGCAGACGGATGCGCTCACTGGCGCTGCGTTCAGTCTTGAGCTTGTGGCGCAGGGCAAAATAGCCCTGATTCAGGTTGCGCAAAGCGCGCTGCGGGGTGACGAAACCTTCGCCCTGCTCTTCCCGGATTTCCCACTCTTTGATGGTGTCAGCCAAGTCGCCCTGGAATACCTCTGCAAGGTAATGAGCGCTAAAAAACTCGTTATCGTTGCTCAATCCGATAAAGGTGGCCACGCTGTCCTGTAACGACATCTAACTTTTACTCCTTTGCCTGAGCCCGACTGCTCAGTCTGTGGCCCGGGTAAATACGGCAAGAATCTGAATAAACGGCACAGGTTCTATGGTGTGAGTGTCCTGCACCCAGGTCTGGTAGTCAGCAAACACCTTTTCAATCCGGTTCAGACGCTCTTCTTTGCGAGCGGCCTTGAAATGTTCCGCCTGACTGGAACCTTCCAGTTGCAGATCGAGCTGCAGGACCTGACGCCCCTTAAGCGCCTTGAGCTCGGCCAGCTGACGCTCCAGCTGCGGTCGGTATGCGGCGATGTAATCCTGTTGCAGTTGCTGCATCTGCTTGCGCGCAGCGGTAATCACTGCCGGCCGCAGACGTTCTAGCTGAACGATAGCCAGCGGCTGAGCGCGGTTAGGCAAGCGGTTGTCCAGCTGCAGGCGCTGCAACCACGCTTCGGCAGGTTCGATGCCCGTGACCGCGTCGTTACAGATCCTGATGGCGAACCACTTCCAGATCACTGGGTGGGCCTTGCGGTTGGGAATCAGGCCACTGACCAGGAACACACTCTCGTCGGGTTGCATTAGCTGGGTGACCCGGACGATATCCGGCAGCGCCAGTACTGGCGCACTGTGCCGAGCCACTTGGGCCAGCAGCTTGTCTTGCAGCCATTGGATCGCCGGATGTTGGGGCCAGAGGTAGTGCAGCTTGGGCCAGGCGTTCTCGTCCTGACGACTACGGCGAATTTCTTCGGCAAAACGCTGCTTGTCAGCGGTAAGCACCAAGCTGCCGTCTTCCGGGCGGATTTCCGGGGGTAGGAAGCGGAAACGGTAGTCCAGGTCGTCCGGAGGTGTCAGGGTGATGGTTTGACGCTCATTGTTGGCCGTGAAGTTGACCTGGCGGCGCTCACGGTTGATGGCTTCCAGCGCCTGACGAGCGAACTCATAGTCACTGGGGAACAAGCTGAAGCCGTCGACGGTGAACTGCTCTACCTGCTCAGGAGTTTTTGCCTGCACGGCCTCGGGGTTGAGAAACAGCGCCAGCAGATCGTCGCCTTCATTACTGTCATCGGCTTGGTACTGCTGATCAAACGTTTGTGCGTCGGTGCCGTTGGCCATGGCCTGCATGGTCAACGCTTCTTCAGCGTCCGCATCGTGGACCTTCATGAAAGTGGCTGGATCACCGATGTTACGGTAGGCCTGATCGTCCTTCTCCTTGAGGATTTCCAGTATGCGCTGGTCGCCCTTGACCGTCGGGTTGCTGCTCTGGGCAATCAGGTAGGTGATGATCGGCGTCTGCTCTTGGCCGTAGCGGTCAACCCGACCGTTGCGCTGCTGGAACACCATCAGCGACCAGGGCAGATCAAAATGCACAAGACGATGAGACAGGTAGTGCAGGTTGATACCCTCACTAGCCACGTCCGAACAAAGCAATACACGCAGCTTGCTTTCCGGCTTGCCGAAGGCTTCGACAATGGATTGCTGCTCTATGTCGCTCATGCCGCCATGCAGTATCTGGCTGGCATCGTCCTTAAGTTTGAGATCCTGCTGCAATTGGGCCTGCAGCCAGTTGAGCGTTTCGATCCGTTCACTGAAGATCACCAGGCGGTCGTCGGTGTCGCTCTTCTTCCAGCCAAAGTCCTTGCTGTTCAGCAGGCCGAGAAATTCCCGATATTTGCTGAAGCTGGTCGGGGTGATGTTGCGCAAGGCGTGCTGAAGGTTGTGGAGCGCTTCAATTTCAGCCTGCTCGTCGGTGCTGGCACCCTTGCCCTGCAACTTGGCAATGCGCTGCTTGACCGATATCTGGGCGGCAGCCGGCGAGCTAAACATGGCTTTCTGCAGGCCGATACGCACTAACTGGCCGTTGCTGGTCGCACTATGCTCGCCACGGTAGGTGAAGGGCACATCAAGCAGGGCTTGGTAAGCACCCTCCTCCTCCAGTGAAGCGTGCAGGTAGATGTCCTTGACTACCCGCTCCTTGAACTCCTGCTTTACCTGGTCGCGGATGTCCTTCTTGAAGCGACGGATGACCAGCCCCTTATCGCGGAAGTCCTCCTTGGCGTAGTCGTCCGGATCGGAAATGGCAGTCGGGTCAAGCATGTTCATCAGGCTTGCAAAACTGCGCGCCTTGCCATCATGCGGCGTGGCCGAGAGCATGATCAGCGTATCGGAGCGGCCAGCCAGCAGTTGCGCGAGCTTGGCACGCTGCGAGCCACTGCTGCGCTCGGCGACGTTATGGGCCTCGTCGATGACAATAATGTCCCAGTAGGCCTCTTCCAGATGGCGGCGATACTCGTTGTCCTGTTTCAGCGTGTCGATAGAGATGATCGACTTATCGTAGTAGTAGAAAGGGTTGTGATTACCCGGTATGTGATTGCGCACACGCTGCAGGCCGGCGGAGTCCAGCCGAGTCAGTGGGATAGTGAATCGGTTCCACATTTCCTTCTGGAACTGGGTCATCATGCTTTTCAGCGTCAGCACCAGAATGCGTTTGCCGCGACCACGGCGGATCAGCTCGGTCATCAGGATGCCGGCTTCCAGAGTCTTTCCCAGGCCTACTGAGTCGGCAATAAGGATTCTCTGGCGGTTCTGCTTGAGCGCCTGCAACGCGGGATCGAGCTGATAAGGCACCGTATCCATCGCTGCGCGATGGCCCAGATGAATCTTGCTATCTGCTGGAGTGATCTGCCGCAGCTGGGTTTCGATGAACAGACGACTCTTCTCAAACCCGGGGGTGGTGTCCTGCTCTAAGCAGGTCTCTGCAGGATCCAGAATACGGATCACGTCAGCCTGCTCCTCTAGCCGCGAGAGAAACTGCGCACTCTTGCCATTGACCAGCTCGGATAACCCGTCGACCGTGAGGATGTAACCACCGTCATCGCAGGGATCAGCTCGGCGCACTACCCATTCGCAGTCACGGATAACGACGCGAGCGCCTGGAGCATAAAGACTTTGCATTGAACATTCCTGTAACAGACACGACCCCAACATCCGGTGCCATGTGGCGTCAACGATAATGGCCCGATGATGCGACAGATCCACCGGTGAGGTGAAGCCTTAAATGGATATTTGGCTGACCGGATGAACATGCAGCGAAGGACAGCCAACCATCGCTCACCAATTCCGAATGTAGCGTTGTGGACTGGTGAGCGCTGTCATTCAATCCACGCTACTCAACCGCAAAACGCCTTTGGTAGTGGCGCTGCATGGCTGCCTGCATGGCTGCCTGATGTTCAGCCGCCCTTGCATCACCCCATTCGTCGTTCGAATAGATCAAGTCCATTTTCAAAGAGTCTGGCCGCTTCTCAAGGGCTCGCTTGTTGAGGAATCGCTGGCGCTTTTCGTTGTACGGCAAATTGCTGTACTCGGAGTTGATGCTGCGCGAGACCAGCGCCAGATTGCCAAAGCGGTTCAGCCAGGCGCTGGTGACCTTATTGGTATCGGTCGTTTGTGGATTCTGCGGCGAAATATGCTCCACCGAGTTCTTGGCTGTGAAGCGGAAGTTGCCCCATGCATCATGATCACGATGCTGCTCATGCCAGAGCACAAAGTCCAGCTTGTAGAACCAGTAATGCGCAAAGTCGACGCCGTAATCGCAGGGCAACACTGCCTCGAATTGAAGCGCAGCGGCGGTACGCCAGGGCTCATTCATGAATGCCCGCGTGCGCACTACCAAGGGATCGCTCGTCACTTCCCCGAGCAATTGGTTATCCAAATGGCACAGGAAGCCGTAGTAGCGCTCAACCTCCTCCACGCTGCCACGCACGGTTTGCGCATGCTTGTGGATGAAATAGAGGAAGGGAGTCAACCAATAATGGGTGGTGATCTCCTGGGAGTGGTAGAGCATGCTCTGCAGTAACGACATGCCTTGTTTCAGATCATTGTCACGGCTGCGATTGATGTAACGCTTGTCATCATTGG
>NZ_JABMCW010000027.1:0-31818 GCF_013179705.1 Pseudomonas sp. CM25
CACCTTGCGCAATACGTCCCAGGCCACCCCGGTACCGTCGGCGTTGGTGTAGTCGAGCCATTCTTCGCTGACCAGATGGATCTGCTTCGGCACGCCGTCGGCAGCCATCACCCACGGGGCAAAGCCAAGCAGCATCGCCAGCAGCACAGTCCTTATGGCCATTCACGCGCTCCCTGTTTCAGGCAACCGCCCACACCAGAACCTGCATGCCCAGCCAGGCGAACACGCCGGCCAGGATATCGTCGAGCATGATGCCGACGCCGCCATGCACATGGCGATCGATCCAGCGGATCGGCCACGGCTTGAGGATGTCGAAGAAGCGGAACATCAGGAACCCCGCCAGCAACCACTGCCAGCCTTCCGGCACCAGCCAGAGGGTGATCCACATGCCGACGATCTCGTCCCAGACAATGCCTTCGTGATCGTGCACGCGCAAGTCATTGGCGACCTTGCCGCACAACCAGAAGCCGAACAGCATGCTCACCCCGAGCAGCAGCCAGTAGCCCCAGTCGGGCAGCATCTGCCACAAAGGAATGAACGGTATGGCGACCAGCGAACCCCAGGTGCCCGGCGCCTTGGGCAAGGTGCCGGAACCGAAGCCAAACGCGATGAAGTGCCACGGGTTGCGCCAGACCGAAGGCGGAACGAACTCCGCAGGCACCTGGTTGGGGTGATCGGTCACGGTGTCTCCCTAAAGTGTTGATAGCCCCGCTGAACGGGGGTGATGTCATGGCCCAAGGCGTCGTGCAAGGTCACACCCTGCCCTTCGAGCACACGACCAATGGTATGCACCTCGATGCAATCGAAGGCAGCCAGAGCTGCCAGCGCCCCAGGCGGCAAGGTGAAAGCCAGTACATAGTCATCGCCACCGCTGAGGGCGGCCTGCAGCGCCGCCTCACGGCCGAGAAACGCCTCTACAGCAGGAGACACTGGCACCTGCGCCAGGTTCACCTGCAGTGCGACAGCGGACGCCTTGGCAATATGCCCACAGTCCGCGAGCAGGCCATCAGAGATATCCAGCGCCGCCGTGGCCCGGCCGCGCAGCAGCTGACCCAAGGCGAGCTGCGGCATCGGCGACCAGTAGTGGGCCAGCAGCGGCTCGGCCTGCTCGGCCGGCGCCTCGCGCTCACCCAGCACCAGCGGCAACGCCCCCGCCGCCTTGCCCAGCACACCACCGACACACAGCAGGTCGCCCGGCCGGGCGCCGCTGCGGCGCAGGGCCTGGCCAGCGGGTACACGGCCGAACACGGTCACGGTGATACTCAGCGGGCCACGTGTGGTGTCCCCACCAATCAGGCTCATACGGCAACGCTGGGCCATGCGGCTGAGGCCGTCGGCGTAGGCCGCCAGCCAGTCAGGGCCAACGTCAGGCAGGGTCAGGGCGAGGGTAAAGCCGATTGCGGTCGCGCCCATGGCTGCCAGGTCACTGGCTGCCACGGCCAACGAACGCTGGCCAAGCAGAAGCGGATCGCAGACAGCGGGAAAATGCACGCCGGCGACCAGGGTGTCGGTCGACACCGCCAGTTGCTCACCGGGCGGAAGGCTGAGCAAGGCGCAGTCGTCGCCGATACCCAGGGCCACGCCCTCGCCACCCTGCGCACAAGGCGCGGCGGCGAAGTAATGGTTGATCAGCTCGAACTCACCCATGGTTCGCAAGCGCCTGGATCAGCGCTTGTTCGCCTTGACTTCGGCTTCTCGAAGCGACGGTGCCAGCTTGTCCAGCACACCATTGACGAACTTGTGGCCGTCAGTGGCGCCGTAGACCTTGGCGAGTTCCACGCCTTCGTTGATGACCACGCGGTACGGCACGTCCACGCGCTTCATCAGTTCCCAGGTGGACAGGCGCAGCACGGCCAGTTCGACCGGGTCGAGTTCGTCCAGGGCGATGGTCATGCAAGGCACCAGTGCCTGGTCGATTTCGCTCTTGAACGCCGGAACCCCATGCAGGATTTCGCGGAAATAAGCACCGTCGACATCGGTAAAATCGTTATCGACCCGAAACTGCGCTTCGATCTCGTTCAGCGAGTGCTTGGCCATGTGCCACTGGTAGAGGGCCTGGGTCGCGAGCTGTCGGGCTTCGCGGCGCTTGGCGCTCTTCGAGGGCTTGCCGGCATCCGCAGGTTTTGGATCGCGCGGGTTGAAACGATCGCTTTCGTCGCTAATCACTTGGCCTCCAACTGCGCCAGCAGGCTGACCATTTCCAGAGCGGACAGGGCAGCTTCAGCACCTTTGTTGCCGGCTTTGGTGCCGGAACGCTCGATGGCCTGTTCGATGGAGTCAACGGTCAGCACACCGAACGCCACCGGTACACCGAACTCCATGGACACCTGGGCCAGGCCCTTGGTGCATTCGCCCGCCACGTATTCGAAGTGCGGGGTACCACCACGGATCACCGCGCCCAGGGCGATGATCGCGTCGTAGGCGCCTTGCTGGGCGACTTTCTGTGCTACCAGCGGGATTTCGAAAGCACCCGGGGCACGGATGATGGTGATGTCGCTTTCGCTGACACCGTGGCGTACCAGGGCATCAACGGCACCGCTTACCAGGCTTTCAACGACGAAGCTGTTGAAGCGGCCAACCACCAAAGCATAGCGACCTTTGGGGGCGATGAAGGTACCTTCGATGGTCTTCAGGGTCATTCCGATATTCTCATCTTCAAGAGCGAGGCCGCATACAAGCGGCCTCGACAGGGTTCTGGACTCGAGCAGAGGGCGTCAATGCCGCCTCAAGTCACTCGGAGGGCACGTATTCTACAACTTCCAGATCGAATCCGGATATCGCGTTGAACTTCATCGGCGAACTCATCAGGCGCATCTTGCGCACGCCGAGGTCGCGCAGAATCTGCGAACCGGCGCCAACGGTGCTGTAGGTGGTCGGTGCCTTGGTCGGCACATCGCCCGCGCTTTCGCGGATGTGCGCCAGCAGCACGTCGCCGTCCAGCGGGTGACCCAGCAGCAATACCACGCCGCTGCCAGCCTCGGCCACCGCGGCCATGGCCGCACGCAGGCTCCAGCGGCCCGGCTGCTTGACCAGCAGCAGGTCGCGCAGCGGGTCCATGTTGTGCACGCGCACCAGGGTTGGATCTTCGGCGCAGATCTTGCCCAGGGTCAGGGCCATGTGCACGTCGCCTTCCACTGCATCGCGGTAGGTAACCAGGTTGAATTCACCCAGTTCGCTTTCGACCGGCTGCTCGGAAACGCGCTGCACGGTGCGCTCGTGGATCATGCGGTAGTGGATCAGGTCGGCGATGGTGCCGATCTTCAGGCCGTGCTCGGCGGCGAACACTTCCAGCTCGGCGCGACGCGACATGGTGCCGTCGTCGTTCATCACTTCGCAGATCACGCCACTGGGCTCGAAACCGGCCATGCGCGCCAGGTCGCAGGCTGCCTCGGTGTGCCCGGCACGGGCCAGGGTGCCACCTGGCTGGGCCATCAGCGGGAAGATGTGGCCAGGGCTGACGATGTCTTCGGCCTTGGCATCCTTGGCGGCGGCGGCCTGCACGGTGCGGGCACGGTCAGCGGCGGAGATGCCGGTGGTGACACCCTCGGCGGCTTCGATCGACACGGTGAACTTGGTGCCGAAGCCCGAGCCGTTGCGCGGCGCCATCAGCGGCAGCTTCAGGGTTTCGCAACGCTCGCGGGTCATCGGCATGCAGATCAGGCCACGGGCGTGCTTGGCCATGAAGTTGATGTGCTCGGGCAGGCAGCATTCGGCTGCCATGATGATGTCGCCTTCGTTCTCGCGGTCTTCGTCATCCATGAGGATGACCATTTTGCCCTGGCGGATGTCTTCTACCAGTTCTTCGATGCTGTTGAGCGCCACGCGGCACCCCCTTCTCAATCAGGATTTCAAGAAGCCATTGGCGGCCAGGAAGCTTTCGGTGATGCCACTGCCCTTGCTCGGTTCGGCGGCCTTGTCACCCAGCAGCAAGCGCTCCAGGTAACGGGCCAGCAGGTCGACCTCAAGGTTTACCCGACGCCCTGCACGGTAGTCGGCCATGATGGTTTCGGACAGGGTGTGCGGGACAATGGTCAGCTCGAACTCGGCGCCATTGACCTCATTGACCGTCAGGCTGGTGCCGTCGACGGTGATCGAACCCTTGTGGGCGATGTACTTGGCCAGTTCCTTCGGTGCACGCACGCGGAACTGGATGGCGCGCGCGTTATCGCTGCGCGAGATGATTTCGCCGACCCCGTCGACATGGCCGCTGACCAGGTGCCCACCCAGGCGAGTGGTGGGGGTCAGGGCCTTTTCCAGGTTGACCTTGCTGCCGCTCTTGAGGTCGATGAAGGCGGTGCGCTTGAGGGTTTCGACGCTGACGTCGGCCCAGAAGCCGTCGCCCGGCAGTTCGACCGCAGTCAGGCACACGCCATTGACGGCAATGCTGTCGCCAAGCTTGACGTCCGCCAGGTCGAGCTTGCCGGTTGCGACATGCACGCGCACGTCACCGCCCTTGGGGGTGAGGCTGCGAATGGTGCCGATGGATTCGATGATGCCGGTGAACATGGGGTCTTCCTCAAAAACGGTTTGCGCGGGGCAAGCCCGGCATTATACGCCGGACGCCGGCAGGGGCATGGCCGTGACCCGCCAGTCATCGCCCACTGCGCGCATTTCGGTAATTTTCAGCCGCGGGGCTTCGCTCATCTTCTCCAGCGGCCAGTCCAGCAGCGGGCGGGCGTGGGAACCGAGGAAGGTGCCGGCGACGAACAGCTGGTACTCATCTATCAGGCCCAGCCTGGCAAAGGCACCGACCAGGCCGGCACCGGCTTCCAGCAGGATTTCATTGACCCCGCGCCTCGCCAGGGCCTGCAGCAGCGCCGGCAAGTCAACCTGGCCATTGTCACCCGGCAGGCTGAGCAGTTCGTGGCCGGCAGCGGCATAGCGCGGGTCATCCGCGACAGCGCACACCACCAGAGCCGGGCCGGCCTGGAAGAACGGCGCATCCAGTGGCAGGCGCAAGCGGCCATCGACCAGCACGCGCAGCGGTGTGCGGCTAAGTGCCAGGCGGGTGGTTTCGGCGTCCAGCCCAAGCTCCGTGCCACGCACGGTCATGCGCGCGTTGTCGGCCAGCACGCTGGAGGCGCTGGTCAGCACCACGCTGGACCGGGCGCGCAGGCGCTGCACCGCCGAGCGGGCGGCCGGGCCGGTGATCCACTGGCTTTCACCACTGGCCATGGCGGTGCGACCGTCCAGGCTCATGGCCAGCTTGGCCCGCACGAACGGCAGGCCGTGCTCCATGCGCTTGAGGAAGCCCGGATTGAGTGCCCGGGCCTCGGCTTCGAGCACGCCGCTGGCGACTTCGATGCCGACCTCGGCCAGGCGCCGCAGGCCCTGCCCCGCCACCTGCGGGTTGGGGTCCTGCATGGCTGCAACGACCCGCGCCACGCCGGCCTTGACCAGCGCCTCGGCGCACGGCGGTGTGCGGCCATGATGACTGCACGGCTCCAGGGTGACGTAGGCGCAGGCGCCGCGGGCAAGTTCACCGGCCTGGCGCAGGGCATGCACTTCGGCATGCGGCTCGCCGGCGCGCAGGTGCCAGCCTTCGCCCACCACCTGGCCATCGCGCACGATCACGCAGCCTACGCGCGGATTCGGGTGGGTGGTATACAGGCCTCTGCGCGCCAGCTCCAGCGCGCGGGCCATGTAGTGGGCGTCGAGGATGGCAGCTTGGCTGGGCATGTTCACTCTTTGGCCGGCTCGCGAGCCAGGCGGTCGATTTCTTCGCGGAACTCGTCAAGGTCCTGGAAGCGCCGGTAGACGGAGGCAAAGCGGATGTAGGCCACTTCGTCGAGCTTGCGCAGCTCGGCCATGACCATTTCACCCACCACCAGCGATTTGACTTCGCGCTCGCCGGTGGCCCGCAGGCGGCTCTTGATGTGCGCCAGTGCCGCTTCCAGGCGCTCGACGCTGACCGGGCGTTTTTCCAGTGCCCGTTGCATGCCGGCGCGCAGTTTGTCTTCGTCGAAGGGCTGGCGGGTGCCGTCCTGCTTGATCAGCCGCGGTAGCACCAGCTCGGCAGTTTCGAAGGTGGTGAAGCGCTCGCCACAGGCCACGCATTCGCGGCGGCGGCGCACCTGCTCGCCCTCGGCGACGAGACGAGAGTCGATGACCTTGGTGTCGTTGGCACCGCAAAAGGGACAGTGCATGGTGGCAGGCAACAAAAAAAGGGAGGGCCATGGTAGCGCATCCCACTGGCAAGACAAGCCAAAGGGGTTAACATCCAAGGGAAATCTGCCCGTGAAGGACTACCCCATGCACTACCGAGCGCTCGTCGTGCTGTGCTGCGCCGCCCTGCTTGCCGCCTGCGGCAGCGACAGGCCGAAGACCGATACCCCCGCAGCACCCACCCCCGCCCGGTCGGCCAAGCAGGCCGAAGTATTGGGCCCGTTGCCGGCCTACCAGCGCGAACTCAGCGGTACCCTGCTGGAAATCCCGGCCGGCGCCAACGTGGAGCTGGCCTTGCTGGTCATCGACGAACGTGACCGCCCGCAACGCCTGCTGGCCAGCAGCAACCTGACGGGCACCGGCCAGGCCCTGCCCTACCACCTGCGCTTCAACCCTGAGGCCTTTCCGGCCGGGGCCCGGGTCGAGCTGCGTGGCCGCGCCAGCAGCTCCGGCCAGCTGATCATGCACCTGCTACCGGTGCGCATAACCCAGGCCCAGACCCAGGCCACCGGCCCGCTGCGTTTCGAGAAGGCGCCATAGTGGCGCCGCTGGCCCTGCAACAGGCCCTCAGCGGCCTGATCGGCGAAGCGCGGCTGGTGGTCAGCGAGCTGCCCGGCTGTGACCTGAAGCTGTGGCTGATCGATGACCAGAACATGGACCGCGCCTTCAGCAGCGAAGAAACCCGGCGCATTCTTGAAGAGCCGCCCTACTGGAGCTTCTGCTGGGCCAGTGGGCTGGCCATGGCCCGTTACCTGGCCGAGCGCCCGGAGTGGGTGGCCGGCAAGCGGGTGCTGGACTTTGGCGCCGGCTCCGGCATCGCTGGCATTGCCGCGGCCCGCGCCGGTGCGCTGGAAGTGGTCGCCTGCGACCTCGACCCGCTGGCCCTGGATGCCTGCCGTGCGAATGCCGCGCTCAACGGTGTGGAACTGGCTTACAGCAGCGATTTTTTTGCCGAGGCCGACCGCTTCGACCTGATCCTGGTAGCCGATGTGCTGTACGACCGCGCCAACCTGCCGCTGCTCGATGCCTTTCTCGGTCGCGGCCGCCAGGCGCTGGTGGCCGACTCGCGGGTGCGTGACTTCAGCCACCCGCAGTACCAGCAACTGGGCGTGCTCGAAGCACTGACCCTGCCCGACCTGGCCGAGCCACACGAATTCCGCCGGGTCAGCCTGTACCACGCCAGCCGCGACACCTTATAGTGGTGCCATCCACGAGTTTGCGAGAGTCGCGATGACCCAAGACACGCCGTACATTTTCGACGCCAC
Organism: Pseudomonas sp. CM25; assembly: GCF_013179705.1. Lineage (NCBI taxonomy): Bacteria > Pseudomonadati > Pseudomonadota > Gammaproteobacteria > Pseudomonadales > Pseudomonadaceae > Pseudomonas > Pseudomonas sp. CM25. The sequence continues at coordinate 7,431 of NZ_JABMCW010000027.1, forward strand.
CGATGCCAACTTCCAGCAACTGGTGATCGAGAACTCCTTCCACAAGCCGGTGCTGGTGGACTTCTGGGCCGAGTGGTGCGCACCGTGCAAGGCGCTGATGCCCTTGCTGGCGAAGATCGCCGAGGGTTACCAGGGCGAGCTGCTGCTGGCCAAGATCAATTGCGATGTGGAGCAACAGGTAGTTGCCCAGTTCGGCATCCGCAGCCTGCCGACCGTGGTGCTGTTCAAGGACGGCCAGCCGGTGGACGGTTTTGCCGGTGCGCAGCCGGAATCCGCCATTCGCGCCATGCTCGAACCCCACGTGCAACTGCCCCCCGCCCCCACTGCATCGCCGCTGGAACAGGCCAAGGCGTTGTTTGCCGAAAGCCGTTTTGCCGAGGCCGAAGCGCTGTTGCAGGTGCTGCTGGGTGAAGACAACAGCAATGCCGAGGCGTTGATCCTGTACGCCCGTTGCCTGGCCGAGCGTGGTGAGCTGGGTGAAGCGCAAGTGGTGCTGGACGCGGTCAAGACCGATGAGCACAAGGCAGCACTGGCCGGTGCCAAGGCGCAGCTGACCTTCCTGCGCCAGGCCGCGAGCCTGCCGGAAGTGGCAGACCTGAAGAGCCGCCTGGCGCAGAACCCGCAGGATGACGAAGCGGCTTACCAGTTGAGCATCCAGCAGCTGGCGCGGCAGCAGTACGAAGCGGCGCTGGATGGGCTGCTGAAGCTGTTCCAGCGTAATCGTGGCTATGAGAACGGGCTGCCGCAGAAGGCGATGCTGCAGGTGTTCGAGTTGCTGGGTGGGGATCACCCGTTAGTTGGGGTTTATCGTCGCAAGCTGTCGGCGCTGATGTTCTGATAATCATGGGGCCGCCTTGCGGCCCCATGATTCTGAAACCATCACCCCACCCAGTGATAAACCGGCGAATCCACGCCACTTTCCACCTTCACCTCACTGCTATGCCGCAAGCGCACCAGCAGCCGCTTGCCTGCCGCCGTACTCCCCGCCAGCCCTTCCAGACGGTCCAGCAATTCCGGCCCGCTCATCTGCCCTGCCAAACGCAGCACATCACGCGCCGCGGTCCACTGCCCGTCGTCCGAACGCGCCGCCGCAACAGCTGCCGGGGCTGCGGCCTGCGCCACCGCCGGCACCCCGACCTGCCGCCCAAGTTGCGCCCACTCTTCAGGCGCCAGCTCGATGGTCAGGTCCACCGGCCATTCACCAATCTGTCCACGAATTCTCACGATGCGTTCCTTGAGGAAGGTCAATGCAGCCATGCTACCCCAACATGAAACCTGCGCCACACAGACTGGCGGCGCGAATAAATCTTGTTATAACATAACTACATCTTTCAGCCCGCTCCGGAGCCATCCATGCGTCGCCTGCTGCTCGCCCTGCCCTTCGCCTTGCTGCCACTGGTCGTAGCCCATGCCCACGACGAGCATGATCATGACCATGCGCATGGCACCCTCGGCGCCCACGAGCATGGCGTTGCCAAGCTCAACGCCGTGCTTGATGGCAACACCCTGGAGCTGGAGCTGGACAGCCCGGCCATGAACCTGGTCGGTTTCGAACATGCCGCCAGCAGCGATGCCGACAAGGCCAAGGTCGCCGCCGTACGCCAGCAGCTGGAAAAACCCCTGCAGCTGTTCGGCCTGCCTGCCACTGCCGGCTGCAAAGAAGACCAACAAGCGCTGGAAAGCCCGCTGTTCGGCGACACCGCGAAAGCCGACGACGATGGCGACGCGCATGAGCACGGCCACCAGCACAGCGATATCGGCGCCCACTACCAGCTGACCTGCGCCAACCCCGAAAAACTCACCCAGGTGGACCTCGCGCCGCTGTTCAAAGCCTTCCCGGCCACGCAGAAGATCAACGTGCAACTGATCGGCCCCAATGGCCAGAAAGGCGTGGAAGCGACGCCGGCCAAGGCTGCGGTCGTCTTCTGAATGAGCCAGCCGTTGATCGAACTGCATGACCTGATGTTCGCCTGGCCAGGCCAGCCGCCGCTGCTGGATATTCCGGCGTTTCACCTGGACGCCGGTGAAGCACTGTTCCTCAAGGGCCCCAGCGGCAGTGGCAAAACCACATTGCTGGGCCTGCTGGGCGGGGTGAATGTGCCGGGGCAGGGCCGTATACAACTGCTCGGCCAGGACCTTGGCAGCCTTGGCCAAGGTGCCCGCGACCGCTTTCGGGTCGATCACACGGGCTACATCTTCCAGCAGTTCAACCTGCTGCCGTTCCTGTCGGTACGCGAAAACGTCGAGCTACCCTGCCGCTTCTCGCACACCCGCAAGGCCCGCGCCGTGCAGCGCCACGGCAGTGTCGACCAGGCAGCCAGCACGCTGCTGGCGCACCTGGGCCTGGGTGACCCTGCCCTGCTCACGCGCCGTGCCGACAGCTTGTCGATCGGCCAGCAGCAGCGGGTCGCCGCTGCCCGTGCACTGATCGGCCAGCCCGAGCTGGTGATTGCCGACGAGCCGACCTCGGCACTGGATGCCGACACCCGCGAAGCGTTCATTGGCCTGCTGTTCGACGAATGCCGCGCCGCTGGCGCCAGCCTGCTGTTCGTCAGCCATGACCAGAGCCTGGCGCCGCTGTTCGACCGCCACCTGTCGCTGGCCCAACTGAACCGCGCCGCCACGCCCCGGGAGGCATGATGTACCTGCTCCGCCTTGCCCTGGCCAGCCTGGCCAACCGCCGCTTCACTGCATTTCTCACCGCCTTTGCCATCGCCTTGTCGGTGTGCCTGCTGCTGGCAGTCGAGCGCGTGCGCACCGAGGCGCGTGCCAGCTTTGCCAGCACCATCAGCGGCACCGACCTGATCGTCGGCGCCCGTTCGGGTTCGGTGAACCTGCTGCTGTATTCGGTATTTCGCATCGGCAACGCCACCAACAACATTCGCTGGGACAGCTATCAGCACTATGCCAGGGACCCGCGGGTAAAGTGGGCAATCCCCATTTCGCTGGGCGACTCGCACCGCGGTTACCGGGTGATGGGCACCACTGGCGACTACTTCAGCCATTACCAGTACGGCCGCCGCCAACACCTGGAATTGAGCCAGGGCCGCGCCTTTGCCAACGACCCGTTCGAAGTGGTGCTGGGTGCCGAAGTGGCCGACGCCTTGCACTACAAGCTGGGCGACAAGCTGGTGCTGGCCCACGGCGTTGCGGCGATCAGCCTGGTCAAGCATGACGACAAGCCGTTCACCGTGGTCGGTGTGCTCAAACGCACCGGCACCCCGGTCGATCGTACCCTGCACATCGGCCTGGGTGGCATGGAGGCCATCCATATCGACTGGCATAACGGTGTGCCGGCCCGTGGTGCCGGGCGGATCAGTGCCGAGCAGGCGCGCACGATGGACCTGCAGCCTGCCGCCATCACCGCGTTCATGCTTGGGCTGAATAACAAGATCGCAACCTTCAGCCTGCAGCGCGAAATCAACGAGTACCGCAACGAGCCGTTGCTGGCCATTTTGCCCGGGGTGGCACTGCAAGAGCTGTGGAGCCTGATGGGCACCGCGGAACAGGCGCTGTTCGTGGTTTCGCTGTTCGTGGTGCTGACCGGGTTGATCGGCATGCTTACGGCGATTCTCACCAGCCTCAACGAGCGCCGCCGGGAGATGGCGATATTGCGCTCCGTGGGCGCACGGCCGTGGCATATCGCCGGTTTGCTGGTACTGGAGGCGCTATCGCTGGCAGCGGTCGGCATCCTCGCCGGGCTAGGCTTGCTGTATGCCGGTATAGCCCTGGCCCAGGGGTATGTGCAGGCCAACTATGGTTTGTACCTGCCGCTGGCGCTGCCAAGCGCTCATGAATGGACCTTGCTGGCTATCATCCTCGGGGCTGCGCTGCTGATGGGTAGCGTGCCGGCGTGGCGTGCCTATCGGCAGTCGCTGGCCGATGGTTTGTCCATACACCTCTGAGAGCCAGTAATGATCCAGTACCTCATGCGCTTCTTCGCGGGTAAACCCGCTCCCACAGGTACTGCACAGCCCTTGAACCCTGTGCAGTACCTTGTGGGAGCGGGTTCACCCGCGAAGAGGCCAGCGCAGACAGCAAAAATCCTGTTGATCATGCTGCTCTCGCTGGCAATACCTGCCTGGGCCGCCGAACCCAAGGAGCTGGACTGGCCCGCCCTCATCCCCGAAGGCGCCCCGGTCATCCCGCCACAACTGGCCCCACTGCACGACCTGTCGCAAATCAGCAGCGCCCTGTCTGCCGAGTCCGCCCCCGCAGCGCGCCAGCAAGCCCCCGACGCGCCAGTGGTGAAAAGCCTCGACGGCCAGCAGATCAAACTGCCCGGCTACATTGTGCCGCTTGAAGTCAGCGAAGAGGGCCGCACCACCGAGTTCCTGCTGGTGCCCTACTACGGCGCGTGCATCCACGTACCACCGCCACCGTCGAACCAGATCGTGCATATCTTCAGCGAAATGGGTGTGCGCGTCGAAGACCTCTACCAGCCCTACTGGATCGAAGGAAAGATGCAGGTCAGAGCCTCCAGCAGCGAACTGGCAGACGCCGGTTACCAGATGGAAGCCGAGAAAATATACGCTTATGAGCTGAAATGAGAACCACTTCGAACTCATGCGGACGCTTCTTTTGAGCTGGGTCAAACAATCGGTTTAGACGGCTCCGTACCATTGGACTACTCGATTACTCACGTCCTTTGGGAGCTTCCATGAACAAGTCCTTGCTCGGCGCCGCCCTCGCGGCCCTGGCGCTCGCTGCCCCTGTTGCCCACGCCCACCAGGCGGGCGATGTCATCGTCCGCGCCGGCGCCATCACCACTGCCCCCAACGAGAGCAGCGGCGACCTGAAATTCGACGGCAACAAGGTATCGGGCACCAAGGCTACCCTGGACAGCGACACCCAGCTGGGGCTGACTTTCGCCTACATGCTCACCGACCACATCGGCCTGGAACTGCTCGCCGCCACGCCGTTCAAGCACACCGTCGGCGTCAAGGGCCTGGGCGGCGGCCTGGATGGCAAGCTGGCGAACATCAAGCAGCTGCCACCGACCTTGTCGTTGCAGTACTACCCGATGGAGCCGAACTCCCGGTTCCAGCCGTATGCCGGCGTCGGCATCAACTACACCCTGTTCTTCGATGAAGACCTCAGCAGCAGCCGCAAGCAACAGGGTTTCAGCAACCTGAAGCTGCAGGATTCGGTCGGTATCGCCGGTCAGCTGGGCATGGACTACATGATCACTGACAACCTGCTGGTGAACGCCTCGGTCTGGTACGTCGATATCGATACCAAGGCCAGCGTCAACGGCCCGACCGCCTTGGGCTACAGCAAGACCAAGGTCGACGTGGAAGTCGACCCGTGGGTCTACATGGTCGGCCTGGGCTACAAGTTCTGACCTGAGCACTGCAGGGCGGCCTCGGCCGCCCTCGCCCGTTGCAGCCATAGCCAATACCCCAGTGCGAACGCACTGATCGCCATGCCAAGCCCGCATACCGCAGCCCAACCCCAATGGGCGTACACCCAGCCCGCCAGCACCGCCCCCAAGCCACTGCCCAGCGAATAGCAGCACATGTAGGCGCCAATCAAGCGGCTGGCCATCACGCCACGCCCGGCCAGCAATATGCTCTGGTTGGTCACGTGCACCGCCTGCACGGCGAAGTCCAGCATCAGCACCCCCAGCACGAAGGCAATCAGTGAATACTCGACGAATGCCGTGGGCAGCCAGGACAGTACCAGCAGCGCCAGCGCCAGCCCGGTGCTGCGCTCGCCCAGCCCCTGGTCGGCCAGGCGACCGGCGCGCGCCGCCGCCAATGTGCCTGCAACACCTGCCAGGCCGAACAGGCCGATCTCGGTATGGCTCAGTGCCAACGGCGCAGCACTCAAGGGCATGACCATGGCACTCCACAGCACGCTGAACGCCGCGAAGATCAACACACCGAACAACCCGCGCTGACGCAGCAGCCGGTCGTGCCGGTACAAGCTGAACTGGGCAGCGATCAAGGCCCGGTAGCCCGGCCCGTGCGCCATGCGCTGCCCGCTCGGCAAGGTGCGCCACAACACCAGCGCCATAAGCATCAGCAGCCCAGCTGCAACCAGGTATACGCTGCGCCAGCCGGCCACATCAGCCAGCCCGCCCGAGACCAGGCGCGCTAACAGAATCCCCAGCACCACGCCACTGGTCACGGTCCCAACCGCCCGCCCTTGCTGGCCGGGTGCGGCCATGCTCGCGGCATGCGCCACCATCACCTGCACCATCACTGCCATCAGCCCGGTACTAGCCAGGGCCAACAGCAACACGGACCAGTTCGGCGCCATACCCACCCCGACCAGAGCCACGGCAGAGAACAGCAACTGGCCAAGGATCAGGCGCTTGCGGTCGATGAGGTCGCCCAGCGGCACTATCAGCAACAGCCCAAAGGCGTAGCCCGCCTGGGTCGCGCCGACCACCCAGCCGATCTGCTGCTGCGCCACCCCCAGCTCGGCGGCCATCGATTCGAGTAACGGCTGGGCGAAATACACCGTCGCCACGGCCATGGCGCTGGTGATGGCCAGCAGAAGGGTTATCCAGCGTGTCTGCGAAGGGGTCATCGGCTGGCCTCGAAAACTGGTTTCGAATTGAAACCGCATGCTGGCTATTTAGCAAATGTAGTTTTAATCTGCAACCAGATAATCACGGCAGGCCGACTCCATGCTCGACGAAAACAATGCGCAATGCCCCGTGGCCCGGGCCCTGGAGGTACTGGGTGACCGCTGGGCGCTGATGATCCTGCGCGATGCCTTCGATGGCCTGCGGCGCTTCAGTGAGTTTCAGAAGAACCTGGGGTTGGCGAAGAACATCCTCACCACGCGGCTCAAGCTGTTGGTGGAGAGTGGGTTGCTGGAGATGCAGCCGGCTTCGGATGGCAGCGCTTACAAGGAATATGTGCTGACCGGGAAAGGCCGCTCGGTGTTTCCGGTGGTGGTTGGCTTGCGGCAGTGGGGGGAGAAGTTTCTGTTCGAGGCGGGCGAGGTGCGATCGGAGTTGGTGGAAGCGGCTAGCGGCCACGGGCTTGAGACGTTGCAGGTGCGCGGCCAGGACGGGCGGGTTTTGAATGCCGAGGATTGCCTGCGCAGAGTTGTGCGGCATGGGTGATCATGGGGCTGCTTTGCAGCCCATCGTCGGCAAGCCAGCTCCCACAGGTACCGCGTTGATCTTGCGATTACTGGATCTTGTGGGAGCTGGCTTGCCGGCGGTTGGGGCGCAGAGCGCCCGCAATGGATATCAGCTTTTACCCAAAAGCCGCGCCAAACCCTCGACCATCGGCGTCGCCTGCGGAAAATCGAACCGCGCCAGCAAACGCTGGTTGTCCGCCCGCGAATGGCGAATGTCACCCGAACGCGCTGCGGCGTAGCTGACCGCAGGCAAACTGCCAACCACCTTCTCCAGCGCGGCCAGCAACTGGTTCAGCGAAGTGGCCTGGTTGAGGCCGATATTCACCGCCCCCTCCTGCACCTGAGGCTGCTCCAGCGCCTGCACCATCACCTGCACCAGGTCGCCCACGTAGAGGAAGTCGCGGGTCTGCTCGCCATCGCCAAACACGGTGATCGGCGAGCCCTGCACTGCGCGCTCGGCGAAAATGCTGATAACCCCGGAATACGGCGAGGACGGATCCTGACGCGGCCCGAAGATGTTGAAGAAGCGAAACACCACCGGCTCCAGGCCATGCTGACGGCGGTAGAAGTCCAGGTACTGCTCACTGGCCAGCTTGTCCACGGCATACGGGGTCAACGGCGCCTTGGGCGTGTCTTCGGCAATCGACTCGCCCTCGCCATTGTTGCCGTACACCGCCGCGCTGGAGGCGAACAGTACCCGGCGCAGCCCATGCACGCGCATGGCTTCGCACACGTTGAGGGTGCCGATGAAGTTGCTTTGGTGGGTGCGTACCGGGTCCTCGACCGAGGCCTGCACCGAGGCCACTGCTGCCAGGTGCACCACGGCACGGCAGCCAGCCGCGGCCTGGGTGACCAGCGCTGCATCGGCGACATCACCTTCGATCAGTTGCAGCCGGGGGTGGTCGAGCTGCAGGTTGGCCCGCCGGCCGGTGGACAGGTCGTCGAGAATGCGTACGGCGTAGCCTTTGTCCAACAACGCATCGCACAGGTGGGAACCAATGAAGCCGGCACCGCCGGTGATCAGGATGGGGGCGTCAGCCATGGCGATAGAACCGGTCCAGTAAGGGCGGCAGGCCGGCACGCCAGGCGCGCGGCTTGATACCGAAGGTATGAAGAATTTTCTTGCAAGCCAGTACTGCGTGCTGTGGCTCTTCGCTGGCATCCGGGCGCGCCGCATGCGCCTGCGGCGTCGGTGCCTGCACAGCCAGCTGGCGGTAATGCCCGGCCTCGGTAAGTATCGCCTGGCCCAGCGCCAGCGGCGTGGTCGCCTCGTTGCCGGCGTAATGGTAGGTGCCCCACAGCGGCGCGCTACAGTCGAGCTGCTTGAGCACCGACAGGATCACCCGCGCGGCATCGTCGACCGGTGTCGGGTTGCCACGCCGGTCATCGGCCAGCAGCAGCTCTTGCGGCTGCTCGGCGCGGGTCAGGAAGCGGCCGAGGGCACCGTCGATGCTTTCGTCGAGCAGCCAGCCAAAGCGCAGCAGCACATGCTGCGGGCAAGCCGCGCGCACGCTCTGCTCGATACGCCACAGCGCCTGGCCACGCAGGCCGAGCGGCACTGGTTCGTCTTTTTCGCTGTAGGCCGTGGCCCGCGAACCGTCGAACACGCGATAGCTGGACGGCTGGATCAGGGTGATCTGGTGGTGCTGGCACAGTTCTGCCAGCCGCTCCACCGCCCGCTCCTGCTGAGCCAGGCGCTGCTCGCTGACCGACTCGGCCTGGAACCAGTCGAAGTAATAAGCCAGGTTGACCACGGCATCGGGGCGGTGATCATCGAGCAGCTGAGTGAGGCTGGCCGGGGCCCAGCCATTCTCGGGCGGGCGCGGCGCCAGGAAAGCGATGTCCTCCTCGGCCCCAAGACGAATCAGCGCTTGCCCGAGGGCATTGCCACCACCCAACAGCATTAGGCGCATACGCATAGAGTCAGCAGATCCGGAAGAGGTTAATGAATGAAAGGGGCATTTTGCGGTTTCCGGGCGGGGAAGTCCAACACCGGGACGGCAGTACATACGTAAGGCCATTCCTACCATCGCCAGAGACATTCCCTACAGCTCAGACGGATCAGGTCCTGCATCCCCGGTTAAAAACATCTGGCTAAATGATCGTCGAGCTAACAAAAAGTTTCACCTTCCTCTACATACAAAGGAAAAAAAACAATGACAGGAACTCAATTTAGCCGCTCGCCTGAAATCATCAAATTCCAGTTTACCAAGGAGCAAGCACGGTTATTGGATTCAGGGTCCAGACAAACTGCCGCGAGCGGCGGGCCTGACGTAACAGGAGCCGCAAGAATTTCCGCACATCACGCCCGAGTTCTGATGCTTTCAATGAGCCCTCCGCAACGCGATATGCTCGAAATGTTCACCTGCGGCATGGCGGCCGCCATTGAGTTCAATGCGATGCAAGTTCCGCACTCCGACCCTGCACCAGCGCATCTTCCGCCCATGGATATCATCAGTACCGAACCAGTCACTATCTATCTGGCCTCTCGAAACCAGATCCTCCTGAACCTTGTCGACTATCGCTCCTTCGCTTTTGATATAGACAACGGCAGCAAGCAAGTAAGGCTCGTTGGTAACTTCAAAGGTGGCGGCGAAAATGTGTTATCGGATGAGCTTGATGATCACGAAGCCGAAATGAGCTCCCATTCAGGACTTATGCTGGGCCCGCATACAGAGCCTCCCTACAATTGCTCGATCAACTCAGAGAGCGGACACTCTCCGGCCCCGAGCGCATTGATTCTGACGGCCAGATGGAACCCCTTGCGAGAACCGACCATATTGATACCTGTACGCGATGCCGTTGCAAAGCTGAACGGACTTGAGGCACTTGCGCTATCATCGAAGTCATTCTGTTTCACTCGTAGCGATTGCTTCGTCAAGGATGAAAGCCAGCACACGGTCGAAAATTCCATTCTCCAGTTTGATCCCAGGGGCGAATTTACCCTGCGCTACAGTAGCTATCGTTACTCTTTGCATAACGAGGCCAGCCAGTCGGCACAAAAAGCTTATCACTCGCTTGTGCACCTGCTGAGCCAAGCAAAATCTCACGAATTTATCCTTCATCCCGGCTCAGCACTATTAATCAATAACAGCCAAACACTCCATGCACGCGAAATCGTAAAGGATAACAGGAGATTGTTGATCCGACTGTTTGGTTATTCACCGGATGCCCGCCCCTTGACCCTGCGAAAAGATCCACTTGTAGTGCGCGGCTAATGCTGGAGAAATGCTAGTGGAAGTTGAAACCTCACTACTAATTGCACTCTCAGCTGTCGCCCTGTTTGCCGGTTTTTTCGATGCAATAGCAGGCGGCGGCGGGCTGCTTACGCTCCCGGCCCTTTTCATAGCAGGCGTCGACCCGTTGGCGGCAATGGCTACCAATAAATTTCAGGCGTCCTCGGCCAGTGTTTCAGCAGTCTGGGCGTTTGCTCGCAAGCGGATGATCGAGTGGCGGTCCGACTGGCCTATGGCTTGTCTTTCTTTTACCGGTGGGTTCGCAGGCGCCTTGTCGATCAGCATACTCGACAGGGCTGTCCTGGAGTCAATCGTCCCAATCTTGCTGATTGCGGTAGCCGCGTACTTTACATTCAGCCCCACGCTTGGTGATCAGGACCGTAGGCAACGGCTATCACGTTTTACCTTCACGTTGGCAGTAGTTCCAGCCATTGGCTTTTATGACGGTATTTTTGGCCCAGGTACCGGATCATTCTTCATGGTCGCCTGCACCTTGCTAATGGGGCAGGCGCTTATGCAGGCGATCTGCAGAAGCAAACTATTGAATGCGTGCTGCAATCTTGGAGCTCTGTCGGTATTTGCATTCAGTGGGGCGATCATCTGGCCTTTGGGATTGGCAATGGCAGTCTGCGCCATCATCGGCGCACAAATTGGCGCGCGTTGCGCGCTCTACTTTGGACCACGACTGGTCAAACCGCTACTGATCGTTGTGTGTTCCCTGATGGCAATCAAGTTGCTGTTCGGTGATGGGCATCCGGTAGGGGAATGGTTACGGCAATTTAGAATAATTATGTAGATACTCTGTTGGCGGCCAAGCTTTTCTGAGGTGTTCAGAGCTGAAAAGCTTGGCCGTATCAAATGGCATATCCCCGCGCATGCATGCCCAGATACCTGTCAGGTATTTGCGCATGACAGCGGCGATCGCTTGCATTTTTTTTCTTGCCTCTACCGATCAGCGACTCGTAAAAGGCCTCTGCATAAGGATCACAGCGCACCGCAGTCAACGCTGGCATATACATGGCTGCGCGTAGATACGCATTCCCACTCTTACCGAGCCGGCCTGGCTTGTCGATGCTTGTTCCAGATTGTGTCTGTCGAACATCCAGCCCCGCATGGCGTGCTACCTGAGAGGACTTGAGCAGTTCAGGCAGTGTGGTCAATTCAGCCAAAGCTGCAAGTGCCGTAACTTCTCCTATTCCGGGGCCTGCGAGTAGTTGCTTGTATTGCTGGGTGAGGGTTGGACATTGGGCGATCAGTTCGCGTCCTGCTTTACGAAAGCGCTCAATGCGAGTGTCCAGGGTGGCAATCGCCTCCTCCTGATCCTCGATCAAAATAGAAATGGTCGTAGCGGTCGCCTGCAGTGCATGCAGCTCATTTTTCGCCCTGGTGCGGTGTCCTACCAGCCGATTGATGTGCCGACCGAGGGCCCTGAGCTCAAGCTGTACAGGGCTTGGCGGTGTCCACAAGCGCGGCGTCATACGCTCGCCGTACTCGGCTAGCAACTGAGCATCTATTGCATCAGTCTTGCTGTTGACCAGCATGAGCTTGGCGAAGTTATGGAAACTTTTGGGGTTGATGACTGAAACAGGAAGGTCGGCCGCATGCAGCTCAAGCGCGAGGTCCAAATAATAGATCCCCGTGGCCTCCATCACGATCGTCTTGGGTTTGAGGGCCTGCAGTTTTTTCACCGCTGCCTTGCGGCCAGCGGGTGTCTGGGCGATGTCCCATTGCCCGACAGGGCGCCCATCTTTACGCACCCCAGCAATCGAAGTACGCGAACCGATATCCACGCCAACACAGACACTCATTCTTCCCACCGCATGTGAGTTAGGTAACAATGGCCTCCGGTTCCCCGACCTCGAAATTCATGCCGCTGCAACCTTGTAATGCGAAGTCCGACTAGTCGGCTTCTCGATACTCTTCGTAGTGGGCAATGAGGCGGGGGACCTCTCTACATACAAGGTCAGGGCAAGCCTGCCTTCAGGAGCGATCGGTCTCCCCGGAAGTGCTTCTCGAACCTGACCAGAATAACCTCTCTCGTCAGGGTCAGACACAACATACAAGGAGCAGCCTTGCGTCGCGATGGGCTGCGCAGCAGCCCCAAGGGTTCAGCATGGATACACAAATTGCCGGGGCCGCTGCGCAGCCCTTTTGCGACACAAGGCCGCTCCTGCAATAGGTACTGCGCTAGTTCTTGACGGGGGATTCTATTCAATCTCGAACAGGCTGTTACGTAACGGCCCCACGCTCAGCCGCTCGCGTACATCGTCATCTATGCGCGGATCATCCGGCTGGTACAGCTTTACCTGTCGATAGGCATTGATGCGGTTGATCTCCTCTCCCAGATATTCCCACACCACCCGGGTACAGGCCGGGTTGCGCCGGTCGCCGCTGGATACCCCGGCCTTCAGGCCGTTGAGGCGGGTAATACGGCTTTTGAAGCTGGGAATGAGGATGGTCTGGCTCATTTCGTTGAAGGTGAGCGACTCGTAGTCGATGAGGAACACCCGGTCCTGCAACTGGAAAGCCGCACCCAGGTAGCGGCAACGTACTTCGGCATGCTGGTCGGCTGCGCTGGAGCGCTCCTGCCGCTCCTGACGTTCGAACAGGAAACGGCCGCGTTCCTCCCACAGATGCACCAGCGAGACGAGGATGGTGCCGGGTACCGACATGCAGTTGGAATACTCGAAGTAGTAACCGCAATAGCGCGACAAATTGCCCGCGTGTTCATGCAGCGGTCGGAACAGCTCGCTGATGGGGTCGCTGGGCTGATCGGCCAGGGTCGACACGCGGGCGCCGATCAACCGGGCGAACTGCTCGGCCGGCAGGTTCAGCTCGTAATCCTCGACACCGAAGAAATCGCCGATGCGCTTCAGGTTGAAAGCCGTCGGGCGGCTCTGGCCGCTCAGGTACTTGTTGAACTGCGCGCGGTTGATCGACAGCTGCCGGCAAACTTCGGAGATAGAGCGGTAGTGGCTGCAAGCCAGCTTGAGGTTGGTAGCGAAATGATCGCTCATGTGCGGAACCCAGGTGACGCGAATGGCGCCATTGTAGCATCAAGTCGCATCAAGTCAGAGCAATCCGCGAAATTGTAACCACTCTTGTCATGGCCAACCATGCGCCCCAACGAATAGCGGTGCGCCTGCCGTCCGCTGGTCTTTCCATGCGAAGAATAAGAATCGAGGTCATTTTCCAATGCTCGAAGCACTCAACGATTTCCTTTCCGGGAAACTCCTCATCGTGCTGATCGTCGGTCTCGGCGGTTACTTCACCATCCGTTCCCGGTTCGTACAGTTCCGCCATTTCGCCCACATGTTCACCGTATTCAAGGAATCGCTGCGTGGCCAGGCAGGCCAGCTGAGCTCTTTCCAGGCCCTGATGCTGAGCCTGGCCGGTCGCGTGGGCGCGGGTAACATCGCCGGTGTCGGCATTGCCGTGACCCTGGGTGGCCCAGGCGCGGTGTTCTGGATGTGGGTCACTGCGCTGGTCGGCATGGCCAGCAGCTTCTTCGAATGCACCCTGGCCCAGGTCTACAAACGCGCCGACGGCGACGGCCTGTACCGCGGTGGCCCGGCCTACTACATCCAGCACGGCCTGAAGCTGAAAAGCATGGCCATCGTGTTCTCGGTGCTGCTGCTGGTCACTTACGGCTTTGCCTTCATCGGCCTGCAGTCGTACACCGTGACCCACTCGCTGCAGAACGCCTTTGCCTTCGACCCAAGCCACACCGGTATCGTCCTGGCCGTGCTGCTGGCCGTCACCTTCATCGGCGGCATCAAACGCATCGCTGCGGTTTCCGACCTGCTGGTACCGGTCAAGACCCTTGCCTACATCGGCGTGACCCTGTACGTGATCGGCACCCAGATCGAGCACGTGCCTGCCATGCTGGAAACCATCTTCAAGAGCGCCTTCGGCCTTGATCCAGCGTTTGGCGGCCTGCTTGGCAGCGCCATCGTCATGGGCGTGAAGCGTGGTGTGTTCGCCAACGAAGCCGGCCTGGGTAGCGCGCCTAACGTCGCCGCCGTGGCGGCAGTGAAGCACCCGGGCGCGCAGGGCGTGGTCCAGGCCTTCAGCGTGTTCCTCGACACCTTCTTGATCTGCACCTGCACCGCACTGCTGATCTTGCTGTCGGGCTTCTACACCCCAGGCTTCGAAGGCGACGGCATTGTCCTGACCCAGAACTCGCTGGCCGCTGTGGTCGGTGACTGGGGCCGTGTGTTCGTCAGCGTGGCGCTGTCGCTGTTCGTCTTCACCTGCATCCTCTACAACTACTACCTGGGCGAGAACAGCCTGCAGTTCCTCAGCCGCAACCGCGTGGTGCTGATGATCTTCCGTGGCCTGGTACTGGCACTGGTGGTATGGGGTTCGATGCAGGACCTGTCGACCGTGTTCGCCTTCGCCGACATCACCATGACCTGCCTGGCCTTCGTCAACCTGGTGGCCCTGGCCATGCTGTTCAAGGTCGGCCTGCGGGTGATGAACGACTACGACGACCAGCGCAAGGCCGGTATCCAGCAACCGGTGTTCGACTCGAGCAAATTCGTCGACCTGGACCTGGACCGCAATGCCTGGCCTGCCAATGCCCAGGCCGAAACAGCCGCTGACAAAATGGCCGCTCAAGCCCAGCCACAGCGCTGATACCCTGCGCTACCCAGCCGCCCCGTTCGCGGGCGGCTTTTCTTTCTCCGCTCACCGCTACGGATGCTTTCCATGCGTGCAGTCAAGAATCTTCTCGTTCTCTATACCGGTGGCACCATCGGCATGCTCGAAACCCCGGAAGGCCTGGCGCCAGCCGGTGGTTTTGAAGCGCGGATGCGCGAACACTTCGCCCAGATGGCCGATGCGCCCCAGCTGCAATGGACCCTGCAAGAGCTGAACCCGCTGCTGGACAGCGCCAACATGCAGCAGCACAACTGGCTGGCGATGCGCGATGCCATCGTCGAGGCGGTGGATGTGGCTGGCCATGATGGCGTGCTGGTGTTGCACGGCACCGACAGCCTGGCCTACAGCGCCGCGGCATTGTCGTTCCTGTTGCTGGGCCTGCCAGCAGCGGTGCTGCTGACCGGTTCGATGCTGCCGGCAGGTGCCGGCGGCAGTGACGCCTGGGACAACCTGTGTGGCGCGCTGCGCCAGTTCGAACAGGGGCTGGAGGATGGCGTGCAGCTGTATTTCCACGGTCAGCTGCTGCATGGCTGCCGGACATCGAAACTGCGCAGCGAAGCGTTCGATGCCTTTGCTGCACTGCCGCGCCATCGTGAAGGCCAGCGTGCCGCCGAATTGCCGGCGGTGCTGGGCTATCGCCAACAGCGCCAGCCGGTCAACCTGGCGGTGATGCCGGTGTTCCCGGGCCTGCGTGCCGAACACCTGAAAGCGCTGCTCGACAGCGGTGTGCAAGGGCTGCTGCTGGAGTGCTATGGCAGCGGTACCGGGCCTTCGGATGACCAGGCATTGCTGGATGCGCTGCGCGCGGCGCGCCAGCGCGGGGTAATGCTGGCGGCTATCAGCCAGTGCCCTGAAGGGTCGGTGGTGTTCGATACCTATGCGGCGGGTAACCGCCTGCGCGGGGCCGGGCTGGTCAGTGGCGGCGGCATGACCCGCGAGGCGGCACTGGGCAAGATGGTTGCGCTGCTGGGGGCCGGGCTGGATGTCGACACGGCTGAGCGGTGGTTTGCCCTGGATCTATGTGGGGAGCGGGCCTGACAGGCCCGAGAAAATGGCGGAAGGCAGCGGGAGTCGAACCTGCCCGGGAACGGCTGCCGTCCCCAACCGGGTTTGAAGCCCGGCCGCGCCACCGGGCGCGATTGCCTTCCTTGTATTCAGTGCCTGGCCTGCTGCTGGGCCAGGGCGCTGTCGGCGCGGATGTAACGCTGGTCGGCCACCCTGCGGGTCAGGCCAATGCGGTCGAAATACTCCAGCACCTGCACACTGCGCTTGCGACCGATGCCCAACATATCGCGAAACGCGGCAACCTGCACTATCGGCGTCTCGCTGGCCTGCCCCAGCAGCAGCTCTGCCATGCGCTGTAGCGTCGAATCAGGGTAGAACAGGTCGCGCACCACCTGGTGCACCATGCCCAGCCGGGCCAGCTTGCGCAGCAACAGGCGCACGTCAGCTTCAGCACGGTTTTCTTCGGTTGCCAGCGTCCTCACCCACGGCGGATCGTACCGGCCCGCCAGCAACTTCGGCTGCAAGCGCGCCCACAACGCACTGTCGGCTTCGCTCAACTGCACCTTGTGATCAGGCAAATGCAACCATGGTCCGCTGCTGGCCAGGGCACCGCTATCGAGCAGCTCATCCAGCAGGCTGACGAATGCGGGTCGCTCCAGGGGCAAGGCGGCGAAGCGGCGCAGGCGGTCACGGTCCGGGCCAAGCTGGTCGGGCTCTTGCTGGTGAAAGCGCGCCAGCTGCTCCAGCACCTGCTGCCTGAGCGCCTGCCACTGGTCGTAGGCAAAAAGCAGTTGGCCTTGCCGTGTGGCCACCACCAGCACGTCCTTGGGCAACTGCCAGGTTTCGCGCAGGCGATTGAATTGCCGCTCGAGGCGCTGTGGGTCGAGACCACCGGGGGCGCTGCCAAGCAGGGCGGGCAGGGCTGCCTCCAGGTCCTCGGCGTCACGCAGCACCTGCAACTGGCGCAGGCGCTGTTCGCTGCGGCGCTGGCGGCCAGGCGCAAACGGGTCCAGCACCTTGCCGCCGCCCAGGGTGCGCTGGGCACGCTGGTCGCGCAGTACCAGGCGGTCGCCGTGCACCGCCTGCAGCGGCGCGTTGAGCAGCAGCTGGGCGAACATGCGCTGGCCGGCTGCCAGGGTTTCGCCTTCCAGCAACGCCACACGGGCCGTCACATCCTGGGTACCGAGGTGCACGTGCACGGCGCTGAAATGTTCGAAGGTACGCGTCTCGCCCGGTAACAGGCGCAGTTCGATATCCACTCGAACGCTGGGCGCATGCAGCCACTCGGGCAGCAACCAGTCCCCGCGGTGTACCTGCTCGACGGCCAGGCGATCAGCCGCAATGTTCAGCGCCACCCGCTGGCCCGCTTCAGCCACCAGCGCAGCCTGGTTCTGGGCATGCAGGCCGCGCACCCGTACCGGCTTGCCGGCCTTGCCCAGCAACAATGTCTCGCCGACACTGACCCGCCCGGCCAGCGCCGTTCCGGTGACTACCACACCCGCACCGGTCACCGCGAAGGCACGGTCGACAGCCAGGCGAAAGCCACCCTGCACACTCCTTTGCCCCACCCGCGCCTCGGCCTCCAGCAAGGCCTGGCGCAGCGCTTCGACCCCTTCCCCACTGAGGCTCGACAACGGGAACTGCCGTGCCCCGGCATACGGCCCGGGCGCCAGCAGTTCGCCGACCTGTGCCTGCACTTCAGCCAGGCGGGCCGGCTCGACCCGGTCGCTTTTGCTGATCGCCACCAACGCCTGGGGAATGCCCAGCAGTTCGATGATCGCCAGGTGCTCGCGGGTCTGTGGCATCACCCCATCGTCGGCAGCGACCACCAGCAACACCAGGTCGATGCCATGGGCACCGGCCAGCATGTTGTGGATAAAACGCTCGTGGCCGGGCACATCGATAAAGCCGGTCAGCGCTGCACCTTCGGCCAGCGCTGCATAGCGGTAGCCAAGGTCGATGGTCATGCCACGGGCACGCTCTTCCTGGCGCTGGTCACCGGCCTGGCCGGTCAGCGCCTGCAGCAGCGCGGTCTTGCCATGGTCGATGTGGCCGGCAGTGCCGACAATCACTGCACCGGCCCCAGCTGCAGGGCTGGCAACTGCGCCAACCACTGGGCTTCGTCATCCAGTTGGCGCAGGTCCAGCCACAAGGCGTCATCGTCGATACGGCCGAGCACTGGCACTGGCAGGTCGCGCAAGGCCCGCTCAAGCACATGCAGGCTGCGCCCGCGCAGCTTTTTCGACACCTGCGGGCGCAGGCACAAGGCTGCACTGGGCAGGCGCGCCACGGGCTGGCTGCCACTGCCGATCATGCCCAGCGCCGGTTCGACACTGACCGCCCATTGCTCACCGACGCGGGCCTTGAGTTCAGGGGCCAGGCGCTCGGCCTGGGCGTGGATCTCGGCCTGGTTGCGGGTGAGCAGGCGCAGGCTGGGCAGGCGCTCGGCCAGGCGGTCAGGGTTGCGATACAGCGCCAACACGGCTTCCAGTGCGGCGAGGGTGATCTTGTCGACACGCAACGCGCGCTTGAGCGGGTTTTTCTTGATCCTGGCGATCAGCTCCTTGCGCCCCACGATGATCCCGGCTTGCGGCCCCCCCAGCAGCTTGTCGCCACTGAAGGTGACAATATCGGCGCCGTCGGCCAGGGCCTGGCGCACCGTGGGTTCGGCGGGCAGCCCCCAGCGGGTGAGGTCGAGCAGGCTGCCGCTGCCCAGGTCCTCGAGCAGCGGCAATTCGTGTTGCCTGGCGATGCACGCCAACTCGGCAGTGGGCACCTGGGTGGTGAAGCCCTGGATGCTGTAATTGCTGCAATGCACACGCATCAGCAAGCCAGTGCGCGGGCCGATGGCGGCTTCGTAGTCGCGGGCGTGGGTGCGGTTGGTGGTGCCGATTTCGTGCAGCTTCACACCGGCGCGGGCCATGATGTCGGGGATGCGGAAGGCACCGCCGATCTCGATCAGCTCACCACGGGAGATGATGCCCTCCTTACGCGCGCCCAGGCTGTTCAGCGCCAGCAGCACCGCGGCTGCGTTGTTGTTGACCACGGTGACGGCTTCGGCACCGGTCAGTTCGCGGATCAGGCCTTCGATCAGGTCGTCACGGTCGCCACGCTTGCCGCTGGCCAGGTCAAACTCCAGGTTGAGCGGGTAGCGGGCGGCGGTCTGCATGGCTTCAATGGCCTCTTCCGGCAACAGTGCACGACCCAGGTTGGTGTGCAGTACGGTGCCGGTAAGGTTGAACACCCGGCGGACCTGGCTGCGTTGCTGGATGGCGAGGCGTTCGCCGCTACGGCCGAGCAGGATTTGCGGGGCCAGTTCGGCACTGCCGACTTGGCCATTACGGGCAGGGTCGCGCAGGTCGTCGAGCAATTGGCGCAAGGTGGCGAGGACCGCGTCGCGGCCGTGGCGGTCGATCAGTGGGAGACAGGCCGGGTGGCGCAGAAGGGTATCGATGGAGGGCAGGCGTGGGATGTCGCTGGCGAGGGTGATGGACATTCGGTACTACCTTGGACTGATCCGTTGTCTGTTCCGGCCCTTTCGCGGGTAAACCCGCCCCCACAGGATTGTGCGCGGACCTTGTGGGAGCGGGTTCACCCGCGAAGCAGGCAACTCGGTGTTTCAGTGTAGACACTCGGCCACTAGCCGGGCGCGAGCATCAGGTTGGGCGCCATTCGATGGAAGCCCTCCTCGTCCAGCCGCATATCCAGCGCCAGGCTGGCCAGGTCATCGGCGAGCGGCTCGGCCGCCGCATCGTTCTCCAGGTAGTTCTGCTTCAGGTAGCTCTGACACCCTGGGCAGCATTCGGCCCGCAGCGGCGCCTTGCCCGGTGCATGGCGATCGTCTTCAAGGCTGGTATAGCGCAAATCCTTGCTCGAATCGCAGTACACGCACTTGACCCGCACCACATGCCACTCGCAGGCACACAGCGAGCAAGCCAGATAGCGCAGGCCATTGTGCTTGCCGCGGTTACGCACCACTCCGGCCATCGCCGGCGAACCGCAGGCCGGGCATTGGGCCAGGCTGCCGGCGGGATTGAGCTCGGCCACTGGCAATGACAGCAGCCAACTGGACCATGCGGCCTGCAGCGCGGCCCCGATGAAGGGCACCAACGCCGCTGGCACCGCGTCGTACTGGCCAGCAAGCAGGGCAACACCCCAGCCCTTGTGCTGGTGTTCATCGCTGTCACGCAGCGCTTGCAACGCATCTCCCAACGCACCGCTGGTCTCGCTGTTGAAGTGCGCCAGCAAGGCCTGCAGCCAAACCAGCCAAGCTCCTTCACGCACCAGCCCGTCAGCCGCCAGCGGTGGCAGACCATGACTTATGCACAGGCGCTGACGCTCTGCCGCGACCGGCACATCACCAGGCGGGTTATCCACCAGCTGCTGCTGGATACGGCACAACCGCGCGATAAACTTCATGTAATCGCCGAGGGCGTTACCCGCGGTCAACTGCTCAAGGCGCACCGCCCGCAGTTCGAACAGGTTGGCGGGCGGCATATGCAGAAACGGCGGCGTTACCGCCGACGTTTCAATCTGCCCGGGCTCGAGTATCGTGCTCAAACGTTCATCCTTCTTTACGTCGGTGATGGGTCGGGGTCTTGTCACCGGTCACTTCGCGGTACCACAACTTATGATGCTTGCGCGCCCAAGGGCGGCTGACCCAACCATGCAACATGGCGCCGATCGACCCCTTGATCCAGATACCCGCGTAGATATGCACGATGATGCTGAGGATCAGCACGAACGCGGCCAGGGCATGCAACAGGGCAGACAAACGGATAACTTCGATGCCGAACAGATGGCTGAAGTACGCCCGCCAGATCACCACACCGGTGACAAGAAGGGCCAGCATGCATAGCAGCAGGGTCCAGAACAGCAGCTTCTGCCCGGCGTTGTACTTGCCAACCGGCGGCACGCCCTCCTCCTCGTTGAGCATCACCCGGTCGATACGGCGCAGCCACAGGCGGTCGTTGGCGGTGATGAAGTTGGCGCGCCAGAAGCGCACCACCAGGCCGAGGAAGAACACGAACATCGCCACGCCCAGGAACGGATGCAGAATGCGCGTCCACGGCCCGCCGCCGAACAGGTGACTAAGCCAGAACAACGCCGGATGAAACAGCGCCAGCCCGGACAAACCGGCGGTCATGAACAGGATGGCGACGATCCAGTGGTTGGTCCGTTCGTTGGCGTTGTAGCGCAGGATGGGTCTGTTGTCGTTCATGGCCGCTGCTCCCCTTGCCCACCGGGCCTGGTCGGATCAAAGACATGGACGGCCGGGTCCACCTGATGCACCGACGTGTCTGCCGGGTGCACGCTGCCGTCCGGCGGGAGAGGATTTTCGTCTCCTTCGACGCGCTGTGGGCCGACCCGTACGTAATGGAAGAATCCGGCCAGCACCGCCGCGCCCATGGCCAGCAGCGCCAGCGGTTTGGTGAAGCCTTTCCACAGCCCCACCAGCGGGCTGATCACCGGTTGGTCCGGCAGGCCGGCGTACAGCCTGGGCGTGTCGGCATGGTGCAGGACGTACATCACATGGGTGCCGCCGACGCCGTCCGGGTCGTACAGCCCGGCATTGTCGAAACCCCGAGACTTCAGGTCGACAATGCGCTCGGCGGCATGCACCTTCATCTCCTCCTTGCTGCCGAACACGATCGCCCCGGTCGGGCAGGTTTTTACACACGCCGGCTCCAGGCCCACGCTGACGCGGTCGGAGCACAGGGTGCACTTGTACGCCTTGTGGTCCTTCTGCGAGATACGCGGGATATTGAACGGGCAACCGGTGATGCAGTAGCCGCAGCCGATGCAGTGGTCCTGGTTGAAGTCGACGATGCCGTTGGCGTGCTTGATGATCGCCCCCGGGCTGGGGCAGGCCTTCAGGCAACCTGGGTCGGCGCAGTGCATGCAGCCGTCCTTGCGGATCAGCCACTCCAGGTTGCCGTCGTCGCGCTCGTGCTCGGTGAAACGCATCAAGGTCCAGGTCTCGGCGGTGAGGTCCTGGGGGTTGTCGTAGGTACCATGGTTGTGGCCGACCTCGTCACGCAGTTCGTTCCACTCCGAACACGCCACCTGGCAAGCCTTGCAGCCGATGCACTTGGTGGTGTCGATCAGCTTGGCGACCTCCTCCAGCTGGCGTACCGAGGGCGGTACGGTGGTGGTGGCCGAGCGGGCAATGATGTCTTGGCTGGCCATCAGAGTTTCTCCACTTTGACGAGGAACGACTTGGACTCTGGCGTCTGCGTGTTGCCGTCACCCAGGAATGGCACCAGGGTGTTGGTCAGGTAGCCATGCCGGGTAGCCCCGGTGAAGCCCCAGTGCAACGGGATGCCGATCTGGTGCACGGTCTGGTTGTTGACCTGCAGCGGGCGAATCCGCTTGGTCACCACCGCCACCGCATCGATATGCCCGCGCTTGCTGGATACCCGCACCCGATCGCCGGCCTTGATGCCCTTCTCGTTGGCCAGCACCTCGCCGATCTCGACGAACTGCTCGGGCTGGGCAATGGCGTTGAGCCGGCAATGCTTGCTCCAGAAATGGAAGTGCTCGGTCAGCCGGTAGGTGGTGGCCGCGTACGGGAACTCGTCGTGGGTGCCGAGGGTGTCCCACACCGAATCGAAGATCCGCCCGGCCGGGTTGCTGGTGGCTTTCTTGTTCTGCGGGTGCAGGGGGTTGATGCCTATCGGCGTCTCGAACGGCTCGTAGTGTTCCGGGAACGGGCCTTCGGCCATCTTGTCGATGGCGAAGAAACGCGCCACGCCTTCGGGGTTCATGATGAACGGGTTCATGCCCGCCTCGGGTGGCGAATCGACCTTGAAATCCGGCACATCGGTGCCGGTCCAGGCTTTGCCGTTCCACCACACCAGGCGTTTTTTCTCCGGGTCCCAAGGCTTGCCCTGGGGGTCGCTGGAGGCACGGTTGTAGAGGATGCGCCGGTTGGCCGGCCAGGCCCAGGCCCAGTTCTGCACCTGGTGCATGCCGTACGGGTCGCTGTTGTCGCGGCGAGCCATCTGGTTGCCCTGCTCGGTCCAGCATCCGGCGAAGATCCAGCAGCCTGACGCGGTACTGCCATCGTCCTTCATCTGGCCAAAGCCCGAAAGCTGCTGCCCGGCCTTGATCACTGCACCGGTCGGGTCGGTGACATCGGTAACTGCCCAGCCATTCATCTCCTTGGCCAGCTCTTCCGGGGACGGCTCATCAGGGATCTTGTATGGCCAGTCGATGTTCATGATGGCGTCGGGGTAGGCACCGCCTTCCTTGCTGTAGCGCTCACGCAGGCGGATGAACAGCTCGCTCATGATCTGCACGTCGGTACGGGTCTCGCCAGGGCCGTCGGCGCCCTTCCAGTGCCACTGCAGCCAGCGGCTACTGTTGACCAGCGAGCCATCCTCCTCGGCGAAACAGGTGGTGGGCAGGCGGATCACTTCGGTCTGGATGCTGGCCGTATCGACGTCGTTGAACGGCCCGGCATTGCGCCAGAACTCCGAGGTCTCGGTGGCCAGCGGGTCCATGATCACCAGCCACTTGAGCTTGGCCAGTGCGGCGGTGACACGGTTCTTGTCCGGCAGCGCGGCAATCGGGTTGAAGCCTTGGCACATGTAGCCGTTGACCTTGCCCTGGCCCATCATCTCGAACATGCGCAGCACGTCGTAGGCCGGTACATCGAGCTTGGGCAACCAGTCATAGCCCCAGTTGTTTTCTGCCGTGGCGTTGGCGCCGTACCAGGCCTTCATCAGGCTGACGTGGAACTTGCCGTAGTTCTGCCAGTACGACAGCTGCCCCGGGCGCAGCGGCTTGGACGCACGCTTGTCGATGTAGGTGGCGTAGTCCTGCTCGGCGTCGCCGGCCAGGGTCAGGTAGCCTGGTAGCGAATTGGACAGCAGGCCGAGGTCGGTCAGGCCCTGGATGTTGGAGTGCCCGCGCAGGGCGTTGACCCCGCCACCCGGCATGCCGACGTTGCCCAGCAGCAGTTGCACCATGGCCGCACTGCGGATGATCTGCGCACCAATCGAGTGCTGCGTCCAGCCCAGCGCGTAGAGGATGGTCATGGTCTTGCCCGGTACCGAGCAAGTGGCGATCTCCTCCCACACCTTCATCATCTGCTGCTGCGGCATGCCACAGGTCATGCTCGCCAGCTCGGGGGTGTAGCGGCTGTAGTGCTGTTTCATCAGCTGGAACACGCAACGGGGGTGCTGCAAGGTCGGGTCGACCTTGGCAAAACCGTCTTCACCCAGCTCGTAACCCCAGCCGGACTTGTCGGCATACACCCGCTTGGCCTCGTCGTAGCCGCTGAACAGCCCGTCTTCGAAGCCATAGGTCTCTTTGACGATGAACGACACGTCGGTGTAGTTGCGCACGTACTCGTGCTGGATCTTGTCGTTGCTCAGCAG